>JAIRNB010000315.1 GCA_031258265.1 Treponema sp.
ATATGCAAAAAATCACGATTATTGGGCTGCTTTCGGAGTTTGTAAGGTATAAATATTCATTAACATGAATATTTATACTATTTTAAGCGCAAAGCGCAACAAACTCCTAGCTTAAAAGATGACAGGCCGCCCAATGGCCCGCCCCCAGGTCTTTCATGACCGGTTCCTCGGTTTTACAGGAAGCGCCGGCATAGCGGCAGCGGGTATGAAAACGGCAGCCCGGCGGCGGGTTTATGGGGCTGGGAATATCCCCCTCCAGCGGGGCGCTTTTCCTGGCCCGCGCCGCCGCCGGATTGGCCGCCGGGGCGGACTGGATGAGTCCCTGGGTATAGGGGTGCAGCGGGTTTTGGTACAAATCGCCGCCGGAGGAGAATTCCACCAGTTTCCCCAGGTACATAACCCCCACATCGTTAGAAACGTAGCGCACCATCGAAAGATCATGGGCGATGAACAGATAACTAAGCTGTAGTTCCTGCTGAAAGGCGATGAGCATGTTCACAACCTGGGCCTGGATAGAAACGTCCAGGGCGGAAATTGGCTCGTCGCAGATGATAATTTCCGGATGAAGGATAAGGGACCGGGCAATGCCGATCCGCTGCCGCTGGCCCCCGGAAAATTCATGGGCATAGCGGTTCGCGTGGGCCCGCTCCAACCCGACTTTTGTCAGCATTTCGTAGACCAGTTCATCCCGTTCCCTGGCCGTCCCGCCGGTTTGATGGACCCGCAGGGGTTCGGCGATAATCTCCTTAACGGTCATCCGGGCGTTCAGGGACGCGAAGGGGTCCTGGAAGATCATCTGGATCTTTTTGCGGACTGGTTTGAGCTGCCGCTGGGACAGCTTCGCAATGTCCCTGCCGTCGATCAGGATTTTACCGGCGCTGGGATCGTAGATTCTGATAATCGTCCTTGCCAGGGTGGATTTTCCACAGCCCGATTCCCCGACCAGCCCCAGGGTACGGCCCCGCTCAATTCCAAAACTTACCCCGTCCAGGGCGTGGACAACCTTTCCGGCCCCGCCTTTCACCGGAAAATGTTTGACCAGGTTTTCAACTTCCAGGATATAATCTCCCATAAAAGTTACCTCATTCCGGCGAAGGGATTGTCATGTTCCGGCGCGGCTTTGTCGAGAAGCCAGCACCGGCTCCGCCGCCCCTCCCCGGGGCGGTAATAGCCGGGAATCTGTGACGCGCAGATCTTTTTCGCGTAGACGCAGCGGGGAGAAAAGGGACAGCCTGGGGGCGGCCGGATCATGTCCGGCGGCGATCCGGGGATGGGGTTAAGCCGCCGAAACTTGTCCATCTCTAAATGGGGCATGGAATTTAACAGCCCCAGGGTGTAGGGATGGGCGGGACGGTTAAAGAGTTCCTCCGCGGAGGCTTCTTCCATGATCATCCCGCCGTACATCACCACAATCCGGGAACACATTTCGGCCACCACCCCCAGATCGTGGGTAATAAAAATGATGGCCATACCCATTTCAGCCTGGATACCCTTGAGCAGGGCCAGAATCTGACTCTGGATAGTCACGTCCAGGGCGGTGGTGGGCTCGTCGGCGATCATGATCTCCGGCCTGCAGGCCAGGGCCATGGCGATCATGACCCGTTGACGCATCCCCCCGGAAAATTCGTGGGGATAGGCATGGTAACGTTTTTCCGGTTCGGGAATCCTGACCCCGGCCAGAAGTTCTATAACCCGCCGAAACCGGGTCCTTCCGTCCGTCTTTTCGTGGACCGCCAGCATTTCCCCCACCTGCCGGCCGATGGGGACCAGGGGATTGAGGGACGACATGGGGTCCTGGAAAATCATGGAAATCCGCCGGCCCCGAATATCCCGAAGCAGGCGGTCCGGCGCCCGGACCAGGTCTATGCCGTTAAACAGGACCTGGCCGGCGCTTATCTTTGCCGTATCCGCCAGGAGCCGCAGAATCGACAGGGAACTAACGCTTTTCCCGCTGCCGGATTCCCCCACGATCCCCAGGGTTTCACCCTTTTCTATCGAGAAGGAAATACCCCGGACTGCCTGAATTTCCCCGTCCTGGGTAAAAAAAGATGTCTGTAGATCCTGTACTTCCAATACCGGCATAGCGTTTTATTTCCTCAAATGGGCTTGTTTCAAACCGTAAAAATTTAGAACCTGTGGCTGTTCCAAAACTTCAGCTTTTAGAACAGCCCCCTTGAATTTGGTTCAAATATCTTTTTTCAGATCCAGGGCATCCCGCAGCCCGTCACCCACAAAATTGAAGGCAAACATGGCCGCGCAGAT
The DNA here is from genome assembly GCA_031258265.1 of Treponema sp. Classification (GTDB taxonomy): domain Bacteria; phylum Spirochaetota; class Spirochaetia; order Treponematales; family Breznakiellaceae; genus JAISFT01. The sequence continues at coordinate 2,263 of JAIRNB010000315.1, forward strand.
GGCAAGGGACGGGAAAAAAAGCTGGTACGGGGAGATACGAAAGGTTTCTATGGCGTCATTACACATGGTCCCCCAGCTTGCCATGGGCGCTGAGACTCCCAGCCCGATAAAACTCATAAAGGCCTCAACAAATATGGCGGTGGGTATAAGCATGGTGGCGGTCACGATGATCGGCCCAATGGCGTTGGGGATCAGGTGCCGTATAAGAATATCCCCGGTGGAGGTGCCAATGGTCCGGGCGGCCAGGACAAATTCCTGTTCCTTTAGGGAAAGAATCTGCCCCCGGACGATCCGGGCCATATTCACCCAATAAACAGAACTTAGGGCGATAATGATGCTGAGGAACCCCGAATTAAGAAACACCATGATCAGGATCACGTACAGGGTAAGGGGAATAGTAGCGATAATATCGACAATCCGCATCATCACCAGGTCAAGGAAACCCCCGATAAGGCCGGAGATCCCTCCAAAGAGGATGCCGATAACCAGATTCACAAAGGCGGCGACAAAGGCCACCACCAGGGAAATCCGCGCCCCAAACATAAGCCGGGTCAGGAGATCCCGCCCCAGGTTATCGGTACCCAGGAAATAGCTCTTGTTCCAGAAAAATTTCATCTCCCCCAGGGGTCCCCCCTTATCCGTCAGCGCCGCCGGCCGCCGGGAATAGTCGATGTTCAGTTCCTCCCCCCCAATATCAAAGACCGTTACTTTTTTGCCGCCCTCGTCCCTGAGGGCTTTAACGGAAGCAATAAGCCTGCCCCCGCCGCTTAGCTCGATCAATTTCAGGTTTTGGGTGATATAAAAATAACGATCCCCGTGGACATAGGCTTTGAAACAGGGGGGCATATTAACAAAGGACAGGTTCTGATCCCCGTAACGGTAGGGGGAAAACAAGGGCCCCACCGCGGCGAAGATAATGAGGAGGACGATGAGAACCAGCCCGAGAATCGCCGTGGGCCGCCGCCGGAAACGGGACCACACATCCCCGATAAAACTCCGTTCCCTCCGGTAAATAGTCTCCCTATTGTCACCGTTGTTTTCCAAGGCTTCCCAGAGACTGTCATCCATCTGCTTTACCTTTCATGATAATTTTATCCGGGGGTCTACCATCACATAGAAAATGTCCACCACCAGGGTCATGATCACCAGGAAGGCCGCGTAGAACACTGTAACCCCCATGATCGTGGTATAATCCCGGTTCGAGATACTGGTGACAAAATGGATGCCCAGGCCGGGGAGGGCGAAGATCTTTTCGATGACAAAGGAACCGGTTAGGAAGGCCGCGACGGTGGGGCCGATAATAGTAATAACCGGGATAATCGCGTTTCTAAGGGCGTGAAAGAGGATAACCTTGTATTCCGGAAGCCCCTTGGCCCGGGCGGTACGGATATAATCCTGTCCCATAACCTCCAGCAGACTGCTGCGGATAAGCCGGGTAATAAACGACAGGGAATAGCCCCCCAGGGCAATCACCGGCAGGATATAGCCCTTCCAACTGCTCAGTCCGAAGGTCGGCAGCAGGTTCAGCCTAAAGGCGAAAAAGTAGATCAACAGGGTGGCGATTACAAAAGACGGGATCGTCACCCCCAGAGTCGCCAGCACCATGATAAGGAGATCCTGCCATTTTCCGTTGTGGAGGGCCGCGAAAACCCCCAGGGGAATCGACAGGAGGATGACAACGGTGATGGTCGCCAGGCCCAGCCGGGCGGATACGGGGAAACCGCTTTCGATAAATTCATTAACCCGGTGGCCGGCGTATTTGAACGAGGGCCCCAGATCCAGCATGATAAGGCCCCCCAGGTAGTCAAAAAACTGTTTCGCCAGGGGATCGTTCAGGTGGTATTTTTCGTTCAGCGCCTGTTCCACCGCGTCCGGCAGCTTCCGTTCCTGGGTAAAAGGGCCGCCGGGGATGGCGTGCATTAGCAGGAAGGTAAAAAGAATGATAAAAAACAGGGTGCCAAGCATAAGTAAGATACGTTTTCCGATATACCGGAGCATGGCTCCTCCTGCCGCGGGCTAAATTGATAAGGGCTGAGTATAGCATCCGGTTCCCCGGCGCGCAATCGTTCATGTCCGGCCTATCCACCTGTCATTGATACTTGACTATCGTAATAATTTGACATATATTGATTTATGTCAGTACATGATACATATATATCGTGATAGTTTGGCATAGAATAGACATGAAATGGAATAGATAAGGGATGAGCCTCCGCGGAGCAGAGCTCCGCGGTATCTTAAGCGTTGCTTTAGTCAAAACGGAGGCTCGGTCGTAAGGAAATTTATAATACCGTCTGGTTTAACACCAAATTTTTGTAAACGTTGCATTATTTGAGCCGGAGCAGAGCTCCGGGGTATTAAACCAGACCCTCGAATAAA
>JAIRNB010000045.1 GCA_031258265.1 Treponema sp.
CTGCCAAATTTTTATAAATTGTTTTTTCTCTGCTTCTTTGCATAAAGTAGGTTCTCAATAATTTCAATACCTCATTTTGAGGAAACAATATCGGGAAAATATTTTTTACAACTTCTGTATTTTCAAAAAGTTTGCGGAAAATAATAGTTTTATGATTTTTTATTTCATCAAAACTACTTTGAGGGTTTTCGTCAAAATTAATTGACGGCATTTCAGGTATTTCATCTTTCCATTTCTTTAGATATTTTAACAATTCATTCCAGACTTCTTCGTGTCCAATAAGAGACCAAAATTCTCTTCCATAACATAATTCCACAGACACGTTATAATTTGATTTGATAGTCTGTAATTTTTCCGAATAGTAGTTTTTATTTTTGACAAGACTGTGATCGATAAAGTATGTAAAACATTTTAGTTCTTTTTCAGAAAATGAATCCAATAATGCTTCTATCTTCTTTTCAAAATTTTCCATTTGGCCACGTTTTTTGGTTGAGTCGTGGTCGTCCCGAACCTTTTGCTCGACAAAATACACGAATTTAGCGTCACGAAAAATTTGGTCTAAATCTAATTCATCATCTCCACTATGAATTTTATTTTCAAGCAGTTTATAGTCTAATTCTTAAAAATACTGCCTAAAAGTAACTTCCAATGCGTCACCAAAACGGATTTCATTGGATTGTAACAGATTTTGTAAAAGTTTTACGCGTGGTTTTGTTGGTCTGAATAATCCGATATATCGATCAGGATATTCGGCGATTTTCTCAACTAAATCACGTTTTGAGTTTTCAAAAATTTGCTTATTGAGAATCTTGCAAAAAACGCTATATTGCATTTTTCCTCCGCAAGTATTCATTCCGCAAATCGTCGAGCAAAACTGATCTATTACTACGCATGATATACCAGAACTTCCAGCCGTTACATGACGGCGTTTGTTGTATCATTGCGCCAATTCGATGAATGGAACCAACTTGATTTTTGTATTCCAGTTTACCGTCAGACAACACAAAGGCAGTTGCACTGTATGTTTTTCTTGTATAAAGTGGCTCGCCAACCTTGATTATCTTTTCTTTTAATGCCATGCTGTGCAAAAATCATCATATTCACCAAACGAAGAAAATTTATCCCATTCATCGTCAACGCCGTCAACTTTTGTATTATTCGGACGATACAGCACATTTTTCAATTGCATATTGTAGGGCGGGTCTGCAAAAATCAGATCTATAGAAAATATTTTCGTGCATTTTTTCATACACTTTGCCCAATGTCGCCTAACAGGGCATATGCGACAGAAACATAAACTTGCCCGGGGCGTCCGGCATGAAACGCGCTCAGGCATCAGCAACCGGGAGATCCTTCTCCGCAAGCCCTGGACCATGACCCTGTTCTTCCGGGCCCCCCGCCTCCCGGCAGGCTAAGGGCCAAAACCGCCCTCGCGGCCTGTGGCAAGCGCCCCTCGCCCCTCCCTCTGAGGGGCATACCGGGCCGGCGGGGCCCTCTTGTCTCTGGCGGCGAACCCGATGGGCGATACTCTGAAGTCCCGCCCCCTGTTGCATTGCTGTTGACGGTAGAAGACAAAGGATGTATAAAAAATCAGGCGATGAAACGAAGACCCACCCTGCTATCCCTGACGATTTGCGTTTCCCTGGGTCTCCACGGCTGTCTTCTTTTTATGCTGTCCTTTCAGTGCCCGGACAATCAGAGGACGCCGAAACCGCAAGACCCTGTCAAAGCTATCTCTCTGGTCAACCTCGCCCTGATAGAGCCGCCGGCTCCGGCACAGCCGCCCCCGCCGGCTCCAAAACCGCCCCCGCCGTTGCCGGAACCGCCCGCGTCCGAGCCGGAGGCGCCGGCGGAAATCTTTGTCAGCCTGGATGCTCCGCCGGAGAGCTCTCCCCTTGAACCGGCCCCGGCGCCCGATTCCCGGCCAAGCCCCCCTCCGGCAGAACCGGGCAGCGCCGCCCTCACCCGGACCTACCTTAAAAACAACTACGAGTACATCCAGCGCCACATACGAAACAAACTCATCTATCCCCCGGAGGCGCGCCGCGCCGGCATCCAGGGCGTCGCCGAACTAAGTTTCGTTATTCACACCGACGGCCATGTGAGCAACGTCAGAATAACGGTAAGCAGCGGCTCTGAAATGCTGGACGCCTCCGCCGTGGAAGCCATCTACTCCGCCGCTCCCTTTCGCCCGCCTCCCAATCAGGCCAGGCTGGTCATACCGGTGGCGTTTCGCCTCCGGTGAGCAGGCTATTCTCTGAGAGATCTGGCGTGATTCCCATTTCCGTGCTATCATCATAGAAGATAAATCGGATTTTCCAGGAGGCACCCCTTGTCAAAAGGTTTAACCCAACGGGCCCACCGTATATTGACCATAGACGCCCAGGAAGTGGCGCGGCAGTTTAACTCGGATCAGCTTCTGCCGGAACACGTGATTATTGCCTTGTTGAAAGACGGGGGGGGCATCGCCTGCAAGGCCCTGATGTACCTGAGGGTTGATCTGCTGGAATTCCGTCATAGCCTGGAAAACGAGATTCCCCGCATGTCCAGGGTGATGATGTTTGAGGATGTGCCTCCCTCCAAACGCACCAGGATCATGCTGGAAAATGCTGCGGAAGAAACCAGGACCCTGGGAAACGACTATATCGGCACGGAACACCTTCTTTTTGCGGCCATGCGGGAACAGGATTCTCCGGCGCGGCTGTTTTTGAACCAGCGGGCAGTGGATACGGATATGCTGCGGGTTATCGTGCAGACCACCTTTAACCACGGCAATGGCCCGGTCCAGGAGAACGAATTTCTCTCCGGTCCGGGCGGCTTCGCGGGGGGCGGCGATCCCTATCAGCCTAATTTCCTCCACCCCTATGCCAAAAACGAGGGGCGAGTCTCCCACAGGGCGAAAACGGCTTCGTACCCCGCTCTGAGCGCCACCCCTACCCTGGACGAGTATTCCAAGGACCTTACCGCCATGGCAAAGCAGGGCAAACTGGACCCGGTGGTGGACCGCAGAAAGGAGATTGGCCGGACGGTGCGTATCCTGGCCCGGCGGACCAAGAATAACCCCGTTCTGGTGGGAGAGCCCGGGGTAGGCAAAACCGCCATTGTGGAAGGGCTGGCCCAGCTTTTTTCCCAGGAAGGCGTTCCGGAGCTTTTGGCGGGGAAACGCATCCTTTCCCTGGACCTGGGATCGGTGGTGGCGGGAACCAAATACCGGGGCGAGTTTGAAGAACGGCTGAAAAAAATCATGAAGGAGATCTCCGCCGCAAAAAACGTGATCCTTTTCATCGACGAGATACACGCCATTATCGGCGCCGGAGGGGCTGAGGGCACCATCGACGCGTCGAACATGCTCAAGCCCGCTCTCTCCCGGGGGGATATCCAGTGCATAGGCGCCACCACCCTGGCGGAATACCGGAAACACTTTGAAAAGGACGCTGCCCTGGAGCGCCGTTTCCAGGCGGTGCAGGTTGAAGAGCCGGGGCTGGAGGATACCCTGAAGATCCTCCAGGGGATACAGAAAAAGTACGAGGACCATCACCGGGTAAACTACACCGTCGGGGCTGTGTCCGCGGCGGCGCGGCTGGCCCAGCGCTATATTATGGGGCGCTTCATGCCCGACAAAGCCATCGACATACTGGACGAGGCCGGGGCCATGCGGAAACTGGAGGGGGGAAGCGGGCTCCCGGAAGTGACGGATATCGAAACGGAAATCCGGCAGCTCACGGATGAAAAAAATGCCCTGGTTTCGGTGCAGGATTACGAGCGGGCCGCGGGAATTCGGGACCGGGTGCGGACCCTCAAGTTGCGACTGGAGTCGATCCGCGACGCTTGGGAACATTCCTCCAACGACGAGCGCCTGATGGTGGACGAAGTGGATATACGGCGGGTGGTGGCGGAGGCTACGGGCATTCCCATTACCCGGCTGGAAGAGCAGGAATCGCGACGGCTCCTCAAGATCGAGGAGGAATTGCACAGGGAAGTGATAGGGCAGGACGAGGCTGTGCGGCGGATCTCCTCCGCCATACGGCGATCCCGGGCGGGGATTTCTTCCCCAAGACGGCCCCTGGGCTCCTTCATCTTCCTGGGCCCCACCGGGGTCGGCAAAACGCTGTTGGCCAAACGGCTTTCGGAATACCTCTTTGGCAATGAAGATTCCCTGGTCCGCATCGACATGTCTGACTACATGGAAAAACACAACGCCTCCCGGCTGGTGGGCGCGCCCCCCGGCTATGTAGGCTACGAAGAGGGGGGCGTCCTGACCGAGCAAATACGGCGAAACCCCTACCGGGTGGTGCTCTTTGACGAGATTGAAAAGGCCCACCACGATGTTTTCAACCTGCTCCTGCAGGTGCTGGAGGAGGGGGAGCTGAAGGACAACCTGGGCCACACGGTGAATTTTCGCAACACGGTGATCATTATGACCAGCAACGCCGGGGTGCGGGAAATTTCCCGGGAGTCCCGGCGGGGCTTTTCCCTGGAGACGGGGATCATGGATCTGGCGGAAATACAGAGCGCCGCCATGGCGGAGCTGCGCCGGATCTTTAACCCGGAGTTTATCAACCGGGTGGACGACGTGGTGGTGTTCCACGCTTTGGACGAAAAACAGGTGGAGGCTATCCTGGATCTGCAGGTGGGGGAGCTTGCCCGGCGGCTTGCCGAACAGGGCTATTCCATCGAGGTGCTTCCCGCGGCCCGCAAGATTCTCATCGAAAAGGGCTGGGACCCCAAGTACGGGGGGCGGCCCATGCGCCGCGCCATCCAGAAGGAGCTGGAGGATCCGCTTTCAATGATGCTGTTGGAGGGAAACTGCCCCTTAGGAGCGGTGTTTGTCGCCGACGCGCTGGACGGGAACATCATGGTGCGGCCCGCCCTCCAAGCCGCCGAACAGCCGGCAAGCGAAAACGTTCAGCCAGTGACGTTGTAGGGGGCGCCGCCGGCTCAGGGCATAAATTTATTAACCCCCACTCACAGACGGACACGGACAAATTGTCCTACATGAAAAGCGGAGTTTGCAGCTCAGTGCCGCCCGCAAACTCCGCTCCCCTAACGCCGTTAGGGGGTGATCCAGTACGCTATGTCTCCCGCAACAAACCTCCCATTGCCGTAGGTTATGGCATATATTGTAGAGCCTAATGATGTGTTGTCTACAGCAGTCCATGTTACGCCGTCGCTGGAATACGCCGTTCTTCCATTTTGGCCGGCCGCAACCAATTTTCCGTTGCCGTAGGCTATAGTATAGATGTCGAGACCGCCGAATCCCGAATCGCTTACGGAGGTCCAGTTTATACCGTGTTAACTGCGTGACGCTCTGTGTGGCGGAACCGTTAGCGCCCACACTGGTGAATGTAACGCTGGTATCCCCGCTAGGGTTTAGCGGATTGCCAGATTCTTTGTCTCCGCAACCCATCAGCGTTAAACTTAGTACCGCTTTACTAATTGTCAATCCTTATTCGATGGATATATCTGTTTTATTAGCAATAAGGTGAATTTTGATGACAAGTGAGCCTGTTCCAAAACCCTATGGTTTTTCCACAGGCTCTTGGAAAAAGCGGTCTAAAGCCCGCTTTTTCTCGTAAATCTAAGGTTGCTGTTCCAAAACTGAAGTTTTGGAACAGC
>JAIRNB010000016.1 GCA_031258265.1 Treponema sp.
TCGCGCAAGGGATAGAGCGGAAATACCGGAAGCCCGCCGCAGGCGGGCTGAGGAATTGCAGCGATAGCCCGGTCCCCGCCGCAGGCGGGGATGCGCCCAAATCAGTAGTATACTAATTCCCCAGGAAGATGTCGTAAACCCGGCCCAGATCGTCCATGGAGTAGTAATCAATACGGATGCTGCCTTTCTCCAGGGTTCCCTGAACCGACACCTTGGTGCCGAATTTTTCGATAAGCTTTTCTTCCATGTTTGTCAGCTCCGCCGGCCGCCGGCCCCTCTCCGGCGCTTCCTTCCGGGTTTTAGGGGCGGCGGCGGCACTGCTTTCGGGGGGCGGGGCGTCCCCATCCCCGTTAAGCTCCCCGGCCTTGCGTTCCGCTTCCCGGACGGAGAGGCCCCCCTCCCGAATCTCCCGGAACAGGGTTTCCCGGTCTTCATCTTTGGCGGCATGGAGGATGGCCCTGGCGTGGCCGGAAGAAATTTCCCCCCGGATAAGGGCATCCTGCATTTCCTCCGGCAGCCGGAGGAGGCGTATGGCATTGGCCACGGTGGAACGGTTCTTTCCAACCTTGGCGGCCACCGAATCCTGGGAAAGGCCGGTCAGTTCCATGAGTTTTTTATAGGCCTGGGCCTCCTCGATGGGGTTCAGATCGGTGCGCTGGATATTTTCGATAAGGGCGATTTCCAGCCGGGCTTCCGGCGGGTAAGAGCGCAGCAGGACCGGCGCTTCTTTAAGCCCCGCCAGTAAGGCCGCCCGGTAGCGGCGTTCCCCCGCTATGATGGTGTAAAACCCATCCCCGGCTTCTTCGGCAATGATGGGCTCAATGATGCCGTGTTCCCTGATAGAATCGGCCAGTTCCTTTAGTTCATCTTCCCCAAAGTGTTTGCGGGGCTGTTCCGGGTTCGGCCTAAGCCTGTCCAGGGGAATTGCGGACTCCCCCCCAAGGAAGGGGGCTTCTTCCTCCGGCTGGAGCAGGGCGTCCAGACCCTTCCCCAGACCTGTACGTCTAAGCGCCACGATTGATAAGCTCCCGGGCCAGGGCCTGGTAGGACCGGGCGCCGCTGCATTGGGGATCGTAGAGGGAAATGGGAAGCCCATGGGAGGGAGCTTCGGAAAGCCGCACGTTCCGGGGGATGATCGTGGTGAAAACCTTCTGTTTGAAATAGGCGCTTACCTGCTTAACCACATCCTGGGCCAGCCTGGTCCGGGGATCGTACATGGTAAAGAATATTCCCCCAATATCCAGGGAGGGGTTAAGGCTTTTCTGTACCCGCTTAATGGTCCGCAGCAGGAGGGAAAGGCCCTCCATGGCAAAATATTCGCACTGCATGGGGATTAGCACGGCATCCGCCGCGGTCATGCCGTTGAGGGTAAGGACTCCCAGGCTGGGGGGGCAGTCAATCAGGATATAATCGTAACGGGCGCGGACCGGCTCCAGGGCCCGTTTAAGAAAGAGGTCCCGGTTTTCCTGTTCTATAAGCTCCACCGCGGCGCCGGAGAGATCGATGCTGGCGGGAATCACCCTAAGACGCGGCGTTGTTGTGTTCCGGGTAGCCGTCTCTATGGACACTTCACCGGAAATAAGCTCGTAAACCCCCGGTTTTAGGGGTTTGGCCCCCGTCCCGCTGGACAGATTGGCCTGGGGATCAAAGTCCACAAGGAGTACCAGCTTCCCCTCCCCCGCCAAATAGGCCCCCAGATTCACCGCCGAAGTAGTTTTTCCCACTCCGCCTTTCTGGTTTACAAATACATAGACCCGGCCCATGGCTTCATTATATCTGATAAGTTTGGAAATTACTATTGAACTGTGGGGTACTTGGGTTTATCCTATAGTTACCATGGAACCCATACGGATGCTTGTTGTGGATCTGGATGACACTCTTTTACGTTCAGATCTGTCTATATCCTACCGTACCCGGAATGTGATCAAAAAGGCGGTGGCCCAGGGCCTCGTGGTGGTCCTGGCCTCCGGCCGTATACCCGCGGCCCTTGATCAGTTTTCCAAAACCCTGGGGATGAATAAGCGGCCCGGCTATTTGATTTGCAGCAATGGAACTATCATACAGGAAAGCAATACGGGGAAGATTATCTGGGAAATCCAGTTGGACATAGAAACCGCCCTGGCCGTTTACGATCTGGCTACCGCGGAGGGTTTTCCCGTTCAGGTCTACGAAGATGATATTATGTACGTGTCCAAGACCAACGAGTACACCCGCTACGATCAAAAACTGACGGGTCTAAAACAGGTGGTGGCCGATGATTTCCACGCCGTGGTTAAAAAAGGCTGTAATAAACTGCTGATCCCCGGCGACCCTATGCTGCTTCAGCCCCTGGAAATCCTTATCAGAACCTATCTGGGAAGCGATATTACCCTTTTTACCAGTAAACCCTATTTTCTGGAGATCCTTCCCAGGGAAACCGACAAGGGAACCGCCCTGGCAAAGGTGGCGGAAATACTGGGGGTTGAACAAAAATCGGTGATGGCCATTGGGGACTCCATGAACGACGAGGCGATGATTCGCTGGGCGGGTCTTGGGGTTGCCATGGCAAACGGGGATGATCGGATTAAAAAAATTGCCGGCATGGTAACGGAAAAATCCAACGATGAAGACGGAGTGGCGGATTTTATTGAACGGCATATTCTGGGGAAGGGCCCTTCTTCATGATCGTGATGGGTGTTCTTAGCCGCCGCTTTGCAGTGAAGGCCCCGGGTGTGCGGGTCAAAATATGAGCGATAAGCTGCCTTTCCCCGTGGAGGGGCGGCGTTCCGGGAAAACTAAACGAAGCGGCGGGGCCCCTTCCGGCAAAGAAGATATTCCCATTAGTACAGTGGACTCCCCCTCGGCGGTACTGGAACTGATCTACCAGTTAAAAATCAAAGACGTAATGGTGACGGCGGTGATCACCGCGAAAAAAACCGATACCCTGCGGCATATCCAGGCCCTGATGAGGGAAAACTACATCACCGGCATACCCATTACCGAAGGGGGCGTCCTGCTTGGCATTGTGTCTATCGATGACATTGTGACGGCCCTGGATAAAGGCTTTATCGACAACCCCGCGGAACAGCGGATGACCAGGGACGTGATTGTCCTGGAAGATGACATGCCCCTTTCTTTTGCCATTTCTTATCTTAACAAATACCGTTACGGACGATTTCCGGTGGTGAACAAAAACAAGGAGCTGGTGGGAATTATCACATCCAAGGATGTGATCGGTTCCCTGCTGGTGGAGATGAACCGGGAGGTCCTGCGCTTGGAAAAGATAAATCAAAAGGAAACGGGGGCTGTATTATCCTATTCCGATATGGAATTCGCTACCGTTAAATACGATTTTGAACTTGCGGGCCGGGCCTCTACGGAAATTAAAAAGGCCCTGAAACAGCGAAGTATCGATCCCAAGATCATCCGCCGGGTGGCGATTGCCAGCTATGAACTGGAGATCAACCAGGTGGTCCACTCCAGCGGGGGAAGCATCCGCTGTACTATCCAGCCGGATAAGGTGATCATCGTGGCGGCGGATACGGGGCCGGGGATTGCCGATGTGAACCTGGCCCTGCAGGAAGGCTGGTCCACCGCCAACGAGTGGATTCGTTCCCTGGGCTTCGGCGCCGGCATGGGGCTTGCCAATACCAAGCGGGTAAGCGATGAATTTTCGATAAATTCCGCCCTGGGTTCGGGAACCACGGTCCGGTCGGTGGTATTTATCAATTCCCCCAAGGATGAGCTCTGATCATGACTATCCGGGAGGCGGCGGCGGCCCTGGGGGCGGATATTGCCCAGGGCAAATTTGAGGACAGCCCCCTTTCCGGGGCTTACACCTCCGATCTGCTCTCCGATGTGATGGCAAACGCCAAGGACGGGGGGGCGCTTATCACTATCCAGGCCCACAAGAACACCGTAGCCGTGGCCTCCCTGGTGAACATCGCCGTTATTGTAGTGTGTAATTCCCGGCCCCTGCCCCCTGATATGCTGGAAGCGGCCAGGGATGAAGGTATAGCGGTACTCCTGACCAGGGAAAATCAGTTTACCGTCTCGGGGAAGCTTTACAATTTACTGCGGAAGGAGTGATGCCCCTTTTAGCCGACTTCCACAACCATTCCTGCCTTTCCCCCTGCGGGTCTTTGGATCTGTCCCCCCGGCTCCTGGTGGACACCGCCGCCGCCCGGGGGATAAAAGTCCTTGCCCTGACGGATCATAACTCCAGCCTTAACTGCCCCGCCTTCGCCAAGCTCTGTCCCCGGCGGGGGATAATCCCAATTTACGGCATGGAGGCCACCACCAGCGAGGAAATCCACGTCCTTTGCCTGTTCGGCAGCCTGGAAGCCTGCCTCGCCTTTAACGAATACGCCTACAGCATCCTGATCCCCTTTCCCAACGATCCGGAGAAAACCGGAGACCAGGTTTATGTGGACGAGGAAGACAACATCGAAGGGGAGGTGGAATACTACCTGATAAACCCCCTGGACCTTTCGGTAGACGCCATAGGGCCGAAGGCCGCGGAGTACGGCGGCATTACTATCCCCGCCCACGTAGACCGCTCGGCCTTTTCCATGTTCAGCCAGTTGGGGGCGGTGATTCCCGGCCCCTGGGCCGCCCTGGAATGTACCCGGATTCCCCCAGCCGCCGGGGCGGGGGGCCAGGCCCCGCCCCTTAATACCCTGGGTTATCCCCTTATTACATCCAGCGACGCCCATTACCCGGAGCATGTGGGCCGGCGGCCCTTTGAATTGGACATCAGCGCGGAAGAACTCCTCCCCGCCGGCCCCGGCGGGGAAGCCGACATGGCCGCCCTGAAGAAGGCGCTGGCACGGCGGCCTGTTTAGGATTAGTTAGTGTCTGTCCACAAAGTCGGTTACTTTGTGGACAGAACTTGCATTTGCTCCCGGCGGATTTGCCTAAATCCGCCTGTACCAAAACGGTACGCAAAGTGCATTTTTTAAGGAAGTCTGTCCATAATGTATCTACATTATGGACAGACTCTAGTTAGTAAAACTGTGAATGTTATTTTGGAAGCCGGACCGCTAAGGGGACAGGACCTCGTAAGCGTCTACCATTTCAGCGTAGCCCTTTACCTGAACCCGCCGCTTCTCGCCTAAACCGGCGACTGACACCACCAAGGGTACTTTCGCGCGCCTTCGCGGGTGATTTTCTTAATCTCTCTTGCTTACGATTTTGTACAAAAACATCTCCAGCAGCAGAATCTCCAGGGCGCCGCCGGAGGAGCGGAGCCGGATGTCGTATTCCGCGGTCAGGGATAGGAAACGGTCCGCCGCCCCGGGGCCGTAGAGGCGGTTCGCCTGCAGATAGTCCCCCCGGCCCTTGGGGGAGCTAAGGCCGATTTTTTTCAACTCAAGGTCATCGGACCTGTCCCCCCGCAGCCTGCCGGACTCCGCCAGGGCCTGGTAGTCCCGCAGCCGCCTGAAACACCAGCCCAGGCCCCCCAAAATGTTCAGGAAGCTTTCTTTGGCCCCCAGCAGGGCATGGAGGGATTCGAGGCTGCCGGAAAGATCCCCCGCGGCAAGGCGGGAAAAAAGGGTGAACGAGGATTCCTCCCTGGAATGGGACAGCCATTCTTCCACGTCAGCGGCGCCGATAATTTTTTCTTTTCCCAG
>JAIRNB010000080.1 GCA_031258265.1 Treponema sp.
TTGTAAGTGTGAGAAAGCAAGTGTGAGAAAAAACTCCGCTTTGCGGGGAAACAACAAAAGCGGCTCGGGCCGTTTTGCCGGGACAGGGATTACACCCTAAAGGCAGAGCTAACCTTGCAACCCTTCGAGGGCCTTCCTTTGCAAAACCGAATAGGCGGTTTGGGCAAGGGGACAGGCTTGTATCCGTTTTTCCCGGAAGGACCGTTCCGGCGGGTCTATGCCGATTTGTTTGAGGGTGTTTTGCAACCGGGTCCTGTGGCCGATATAGGCGATATGAAAGGCATCTTTGGGATAGCCGTTGTGGCGATAACCGCCTTGGCGCGGAAAAGCTTTTTCAACTCCCTTATACAGCGTTTGATCCTTGACTACTTCCAAAGCCCGGAAAGCGTCGTCAAAGGCGTTCCGGGCCGCCCGATAGCTGGCGAGGGCTTCCTTTTCATCGGGAAAGCCGCTTTCCAGTTCCTGAATGACAAAGGTGTATTCCGCCAGGAGCATGAGAAAGGGATCGGCGGAGACTAAAGCCTCGTCAAAAACCTTCATAGCCAAATCAAGCCCTTTGTTAAAATCTTTCAATCCTTGTTCTGTTTGACCACCGGTGCGCCGGGCAATACGACCGTTGATAATAAGATTCGCTGCATAAGTAATCCTATTTATCAAGCCAACCGGGTCCAAACTCCGCCTCCGCCTCAGTAAGGTTATACTCATATTTCCGTAAAAAGTCGGCGCCGACCTTTTCCTTGATAATTTTTGCCAGCCAGGGATACATAGGCGTTTTCTTCCTATGAAACGCCATCGCTTCTTCCTCTTTGCCCGATTCATACAATGCGATAGATTCCATATCAATCGCAAGGCGTTCTTCAAAACTCATTTTCCGCATATCAATCTCCTATACGCATTACAAGGGATTTTCCCGTTCATATTCGGCTTCTTCAAGGCTTTCATCGGCATATTCGTGGATCATCGCCTTGATTTCTTCCAATTAGTCCGTATTCAGGCCGAATTCCAGAAGTCTTTCGCAAATCTCCTCGTATGAATATTTATATCATTTTAGGCGCAAAGCGCAACAAACTCCTAGACACAATTCCCGGATCAGGGAAATCCCCGTCAGCAGGGTTTTCAGCTCATCCAGCAGGGGCGTAATTTCCCCTTGCGCCTCCCTGGAGAGCCCCAGGTCCCTGATAGCCGCGATATGGAGTTCCTCAACCCCGGCGACCGAAACCTCCCCCCGATGATAGGCCAGGCCGGCGGCCTCCAGCAGATGATCCGTCGTGTCCCCCAAGTTGAAAAATGCGCCTGTGGCATATAGGGGGGTAATGGAGTAGACCGGACCGGTCGAAGCCCGGGAGGACTACGGAATGAAGGGGGGGCCAGACCATAAGCGCGCCGGGGCGCGGCTACGGACCAGGGACCCGCAGGGTCCCGATTGACCGGGGAAGCGGGCCCCCCCTTAAAAAGAATCGAAGAGGTCCCGCCGGGAAGCAAACCCGCGCTTTCATTGTTGTCAGGGTGTTACTTCTTGCTTTCACCGCCGTGCAGGGTCCGGTTCCGGTGGACAATCTCCTGTACAAATGCCTGGAAATTGAAGGTTTCCTTTTGCTGTGCGTAGGTAAGGGCCTTTGCCATGCCTAAAATTTCAGCCTGCCTTTCTTTTGAAAGGCGGTTGAACTGATTTCTCAGACGTGTAAGCATTGCTTTATTTTGCATATATTTTTTTCTTGCTGTTAAGGATAATTTGAAGATTGCCGGTTCAAATCCCTCCATTTTATCGGCAAATATCACTCTGGGATAATAATATAATTCAAAGGTGATATATGTCAATCAGAAAATACCACTAAATGTTTCAAATGAAAGCCCGGAGCCGAAATAATCCATTGCGGGCTGAACTTAACTACTTTATCATTCACTTTATGAAGGATGCGGCGGGGCAGAGCATCAACCGGCGGATACGAATGTTGCGGAAAGCCCTTAACCTGACGCAAAACAAATTTGCTATGATTCTTGCGGTGTCACAAAGCCAGATTGCCAGTATGGAAACCGGGGAACGGGAAGTTAAAAGCCGGATTATCAGGCAGTTGTGCGACTCATTCGGCGTTAATGGCCATTGGTTAAGAACCGGCGAAGGACCCATGTTCATTCAGAAAAACGACGCCCAGCTTACAAAGCTTTTGGCCCTGTTTGTCAATCTGGAACCCCGGTACCAGGATTTTATCCTTAACGCCATCGATCAGTTCCTTAAAATGCAGGAAGAACAGGAGGAGCCGGTGGTTAATGGCTAGGATTTTGCCGCCCTTTGTACTTAAAACAGTGCCTGCCCGGTGGCCAGCGCCGCGTTTTCGGCGGGCTGACGCGGATACTAGATGAATTCCCCCATACTCCGTACACTGCCCCCGTGATTCCCGATAAAAGTCTGGTATCCTATAAAAACCGCCCCGCCCTGGTAAAAAGCAGGGAAGGGGACCGCTTTGTCATCGTTGTCCTGGCCAAAGATCCGGATCGTCCTTCCGGCGCCGGGAAAGCCTCCCTGGAGTTCAGGGTCCGGGAAAAGGATCTGGAATTTCTCCACCCCGGCCCCTGCGGGGAACCGGATATTGAAGCCCTGGGGGCGGCTGTCCCGGAAGGCCCGGCGCGGGAAGCCTGGGAGCTTTTATCCCCCGGCCAGGCCCTTTCCCTGCGGGAGCTGGCGGAGTTGATCTGGGGGGATTACAGTCTCCGAAGCGCCTGGGACGCCTTTCTGCTCTTAAAAGACGGCCTCTACTTTAGCGGGAATCCCCAGGCCCTGTATCCCCGGCCTGCGGCGGAACTGGAGGCGGAGGAAAAGAAACGGAGCGGCCGGGAGGAGGAAAGCCGGGAACGGGCGGCCTTCATGGAACGGCTCAGGGCCCGCAGCCTTAAAACCGAAGATCGCCGCTTCCTGCAGGATGTGGAAGCCCTGGCCTGCGGCAAGACCGAAAAAAGCCGGACTCTGCGGGAGGCGGGGCTGGAAGAAAGCCCCCTCCGCGCCCACCGGCTGCTCCTGGATACGGGATTCTGGACCAGCCGGGTGAATCCCCATCCCCTTCGCCTTGGCCTTTCCCTCAGTTCCCCCTCCATGATCCCCGGTCCGCCCCCGCCGGAAGACCGTCTGGATTTAACCCATCTGGAAGCCTTTGCCATTGACAGCCCCTGGAGTACCGATCCGGACGACGCCATTTCCCTGGAGAGTTCTCCTTCGGGTCTCCTGACCCTTTGGGTCCATGTGGCGGACCCCGCCTCCTCTATCGGCTTTGACAGCCCTGTAGAACGGGAAGCCCGTAACCGGGGGGCGACTCTGTACCTTCCCGAGGGGACCAGCCGGATGCTGGCCGAAGAATCCCTTTCCCTTTTTGCCCTCAATGGTTCTTGTGCCCCCGAAGGTTCTTGTCCGGCCCTTTCCTTCAAGGTAGTTCTGGCGGGGGATTCCCGGTCGCGGGAAGGCCCGCTGGAGGCGGATATTGTTCCTTCCCGGATCAAAGTAACCCGGCTCAGTTATGAAGAGGCCGACGCCTGGGGCCTTGCCCCGGAAGTTTCCCCTGCCGGCGGGGGCTCTAAGGCGGTTCTGGCTGCCCTTTTTGCCCTGGGGGAAAGGAATTTGGTCCGCCGCCGGGCCGCGGGGGCTGTTTTTATCGATTTACCGGAGGTACATATCCAGGTTGAGGGGGACCGGGTTCTTCTGGAGCCCATTCAGCCCTGGAAGTCCGCGGAAATGGTCCGGGAATGTATGCTCCTGGCGGGGGAGGGGGCCGCCTGGTGGGTTCTGCACCGGGCTCGGGAACTGTCGGGCGCTTCCCTGCCCTTCCCCTACGTGGGCCAGGAGATTGGGGATCTTCCCTCTGATCCCCTGCCGGGTTACGCGGGGTCCTGGCAGCTCCGCAGGTCCATGCGGCCCCGTGTTCTTTCCCTTAAACCCAGTCTTCACCAGGGTCTGGGGCTGGATGTGTATACCCAGGTTACCAGCCCCCTGCGGCGTTATACGGACCTCCTGGCCCATCAGCAGATCAGGGCGGTACTCCGGGGGGCCAAAGCCCTGGGGGAAGACGAGGTCCTGTTGAGGATGGCCGCCGCCGAGGCCGCCATGGCCGCTGCCGTACAGGCCGAGCGGGCTTCCCGGATTCACTGGACCCTGGTGTACCTGGAAGACAAAATCGGTTCTTCCTGGGAGGGGGTGGTTCTGGAAAAAAAAGGTTCCCTGGCCCGTCTGCTTATCCCCGCCCTGGGCCTGGATACCCAGCTAAACCTGAAAAGAGACGCCCGGCCCAATGAAACCGTAGCCCTAAGTCTGGTTTCCCTCCGAATCCCCGAAGGGGAGGCGGTTTTTTCAGCCCTTTAGGGCCTATGCTAAGGCTTTTCCGAAACCGGGCGGGTTTCGGAATTGGCTCCACCCGGTCTTCCCTGCCCCCCAAGGCAAAAAGCTCCCCTTTCGTTTGATGATGGCTTGACTTAACGGGGTTTCTCGATAAATGATTGATATATAATGAGCGATTACCTTGATCCCAACAATGAGGAACTCCTTAAAGACTTCTTCAGCGAAGCTCAAATGCAGGTTGATACCCTGGAACAGAACATCCTGGTTCTGGAGAACGAGGGGGGTAATAAGGATTCGGTCGATGAGATCTTCCGCGCTGCCCATACCTTAAAGGGCGGTTCGGCCACGGTGGAAATGATGGAACTTTCCCATTTCACCCATTTGGTCGAAGATGTACTGGACGCGATTCGTTCGGATCAATTGTCGGTTAATGAAGATGTGGTAGATGTGCTTCTTTCCGCCATCGACGTGATAAAGGCTATGCTTGGCAAGCGGATGGAAGGGGCCGTTTACCAGGAAGATACCTCCGAAATAGAAGGCAAGCTTTCCACCCTGCTGCCGGAGGGCGCTAAAAGCAAGAAAGGTTCCGCAGCAAAGACTGCCGCGGCTAAACCAGCGGCTAAGCCGGTTCCACCGCCGGCGCCTTCGGCTGGTCCGGCAAAGGGCTTAAGCGAGGATGAACTAAGGGAACTTCGGGAATCCGTAGACGGCGCCATGCCGGTTTACCGGGTTTCAGTGAAATTTGACGAGAGCAGCCTGATGAATACCGTGGGCGGAATTCAGGTCTATGCCGCCTTGAAAGGGGAGGGGACGGTTCTCCGTACCGTCCCGGATTTTGAAGCCCTCTATGAAGATAACTTTTTCCCCACGGTGGACTATTACTATGCCAGCTCAAAGTCCCCGGAGGAAATCCGTAAGTACGTTATTATCCCCGATGTTTCCCTGGACGCCGAAGTTACCGATGTAAGCAAGGCGGCCCAGAGTCCCGCGGCCCCTGTGCCGACGAAGGCCGCTTCTCCGGCCCCTGCGCCGCAGGCTGTCTCTCCGCAGCCGCCTGCCCCCGCCGCCCCGCCGGCCTCTGCGGAAGGGCCTAAAGCGCCGGCCTCCGGTTCCGCAGAAGACGCCAAGAAGGCCGGGAAAGAAGCCGGTTCAATCCTGCGGGTGGACTCCAAACGGATCGACGATCTTCTTAATCTGGTGTCCGAAACGGTCATTACCAAGGCGACTTTTAATCAGATCAGCAACCAGTTTACCGATATGCTTGGCGAACTCCACGAACTGGAAAACAAATACCGGGAAAAGATCAAAAGCCTCTTCGACCGGCTCCCCGATTATCTGGACAGCATACAGGAGGGGCGCTCCGTTAAGGATATTCGTAAGGAAATTGGTGAAGAATACGGGGATATGTTTACCCTCTTTGACGGCTTTGAGGCGTCGGTCAAGAACAACATGGGTAAATTCCGGTCTACCTCTCAGAATTTGGGGCGAATCACCGGGGAACTCCAGGAAGGGGTCATGCGGATCCGCATGGTGCCTATCAGCCAGATTTTCAGCCGTTTCCCCCGGCTTGTGCGGGACCTTTCCAAATCCCTGGATAAAAAGATCAACCTGGTTATCGAAGGGGAAGAAACCGAGCTGGATAAGTCGGTTATCGAGGACCTTTTGGACCCCATCATGCACTCCGTGCGGAATTCTATCGATCACGGGATAGAATCCCCGGATGTACGGAAGGCCGCCGGTAAGCCGCCGGAAGGCATGGTCCTCCTCAAGGCTACCAACGAAGGCAATATGATCGTTATCGAAATATCCGATGACGGCAAGGGCATCGATGTGGAAGCGGTCAAGGCCAAGGCGGTGGAACGGGGGCTTATCAGCCCCAACAAGCTCCTTACCGATGTGGAGGCCTTTAATCTGATCTTTGAACCCGGTTTTTCCACAGCCAAACAGATCACCAGCATTTCAGGCCGGGGGGTGGGTTTGGACGTGGTGCGCCGCCAGATCGATAAACTCAACGGTACGGTGACGGTCAGTTCCGAGCATGGCAAGGGTACTAAATTCACCATCAAGCTGCCCCTTACCCTGGCGATCATCCAGGGCCTCCTGGTGCGGGTGGGCAGGGAAATCTACTCCATCCCCATAACCAGCGTCATAGAAAGCCTGCGGATCAAACCTGAAGATATTAAGATGATCGACAATTACGAGGTCTTTAATATCCGTAACGATGTTATCTCTCTGCTCCGGCTTAACAGGCTTTTCGGCATCAAGACCGAGGAGCAGCAGGACTACAATTTTATTGTCATCGTAGGTACGGCGGAAAAGAAGATGGGTTTCATGGTGGACAGCCTTATCGGCGAGGAAGATGTGGTTATCAAACCCCTGCGGGATCAGTTTACCAATTCTCCGGGGATCGCCGGGGCTTCCATATTGGGTGATGGTTCGGTTTCCCTAATCATCGATGTGGGTCAGCTTCTGGAATTGGGATTACGCCGGGAAATGGAGAACCGGCGTATCCGTGAATCTTCGATACGGTAACGGAGCATGTGATGGCGGTAATTAAAGATTTGGCGCAGGTAAACGCTGAACTCCAGGAACAGAAAGAGCGGGTTGACGCCGTTGATTATAAGATGATCACCTTCTCTTTGGGGGGGAAGGATTACGGCGTTGACATTATGAATGTTAAAGAGATCGCCAAGGCCGATAAATTCACCTATGTCCCCAATGCGGCTTCCTTTGTGAAGGGGGTTTACAACCTCCGGGGAGATATTATCCCCATTATCGATCTGCGGGCTTTCTTCCACCTGCCCCTGGACCGGAAGGAAGACGGCCAGGAAAACATGCTGATCCTCCGTATAGAAGACCGGGTCTACGGGACCATCGTTGACAAGATCGACAAGGTGGTGGGGATCAATTCCGAGACTATCCAGCCTCCCCATCCTATTTTCGGGGACATTAACATCAAGTTTATCAGCGGGGTTGTGGAAAAGCAGGGGGATCTTTACATCATCCTCGACGTGGTTCGTATTTTCTCCCAGAGCAAAGAAGAAGAAAAACCCCGCCCCGCTATAATGGAAACGGCGGGCAGCGGCGGAGTGTATCAGGCGCCGCAGAGGGCCGAAACTCCCGTTATCCAGCAGGTCTCCGATAATGCCCTAAGCTTTGTCCGGGAAAGCCTGGAAGCCCTGCGGCATTTCCATGCTTCCCTGGTGAATGAAAGCTGGCTTACCAAACGCTTTGCCGAATGGGCGGCCACCCATTCCGATGCCGATGTCCAGCTTAAAAATTCCACCGATGCCGATGATTTTCTGGCTTCCTTTGATTCTCCCCAAACGGGAACCTTCTGGGATGATGATTACGCCGGGGCGGTCCTCAATGCTTTGCCGGATCTTCCCTCTAACAACATTCAGGTTTGGAATATCGGATGTGGCAAGGGCTGTGAAACCTATTCTTTTGCCTGTATACTTAAACAGCGGTATCCGGGCGGCCGTTTCAAGATATGGGCCAACGATAACGATATAATGGCAATAGCCCAGGCCCCCAACCAGGTCTTTGATCTGGTGGATCTGCCGGAGTATTGCCGGTCTTTCACGGTCAGCGGGAAAAACGGATACAGCTTTAACCAGGAGATCAGGGATTCGATAGTTTTTGAGTACCATGATATTTTAAACGATAATCCCCTGCCGGCTTTGGATTTTATCCTTGCCAGGGATATTTTATCCTTCCTTCCGGGGCAGGAACAGGAAAAATTGATTGCGATATTTACAGAGAAATTAAAAAGCCGGGGTATGGTTATCCTGGGGCGGAATGAACAACTTCAGGGCGGCGAGTGGCTCCAGATGACGACAGACCCGGTTTCCGCCTATCTGCGAAATTCATAGTGGTGTGGAAAGGAGTTTTTTATGAGGGTTGAATACATTAATCCCTTTGTTGAGGCGGCTTTTAACGTGCTTAAAGAGGTACTCAATACCGATGTTAAGCGGGGGGATTTGTTTCTCAAGTCTACCAATATGGCTATTCAGGGTGTGGCCGCCCTGGTCGGTCTTGCCGGGGATGTGGAAGGGCGGGTCCTTTTTGATATGACTAAGGAATCCGCCCTTTTTGTGGTAAGCGCCATGAACGGAGAAGACTTCACAGCCATGGATGACATGGCTAAGGCGACTATCCAGGAGCTTGCCAATATGATCACCGCCCAGGCAGTTACCAAACTCCACGATCTGGGTTTTAAATTCGATTTAACTCCTCCGGCCCTTTTTACCGGCGATAACATGGAGGTTTCCAGCAACCTGGGCAAGGAAGTGGAGGCCCTCATCGTCCCCATGCAGCTTGGCCCCGGCGGCAAGAATGGTAAGATAGAGATCAATGTGGTTATCCGGGAGAGAAGCTAGGGCTTCCTTTCCCTGTTGTCATTCAGCGCCGCGAATCCTTCGGGGTTCGTCACGGCGCGAAGCCGGGCGGTTAGCTCAGTTGGTTAGAGCACCAGTATGACACGCTGGGGGTCACAAGTTCGACTCTTGTATCGCCCATGCCCCTCCGGGGGCTTTTTTTGTGTCCGCTTCATGTTTTTTTGGAAGACTTGTGAACCAGCCGGGTTCTTGAGCAAGTTTAATTTACGTGAGGCGCATGGGGATGTTAACGTTAAGCGGGACGATTTGTTTTTTAAGGGAGCGCCATGGTGAAAAACGCTGCGGTCTTACTCTTTTTTGTATTTGCCTTCCCCCTGTTTGCCCAGAATCTGGACATAACGGTGGAAGAATTTGACGGCGCCCTGACAATAACTAAATCTAAAGGCAGGGCCAGGGAACTGGTGATTCCCCCGTCTATTAACGATCTTCCCGTTACCCGCATAGGTCCGGGGGCGTTTTCCAAACGGGGCCTGGAAAAACTCAGTCTCCCCGACACGATAATCGAAATTGGGGCCGGAGCCTTCGCGGATAATCTGCTCACAAGCCTGGAGATCGGCGATAGTGTTACTGTTATCGGCAGCGGGGCTTTCGCGGGGAACCGGCTTACCGGGATCAGCCTGGGGGCGGGGCTGGATTCTATCGGAAAAGGGGTCTTTTCCCGGAACCGCCTTAACGCCGTTACGATCACCGGCAATATTACCAGCATTGGGGATTACGCTTTCTTTTCAAACAACATCAGGACTCTTACTATCCCCGGCAGTGTTACTGCTGTCGGCGCGGGGGCGTTTTCGGGGAACAGGCTGTCCCAGGTGGAAATTGGGGCGGGGGTTGCCGGAATTGGGGACGGGGCCTTTTACAACAACCAGATAAAAAGCGTAACGATTCCCCCCAGCGTCAGCGTCATGGGAAAACGGGCTTTTGATCCCCGGACCACCGGCGTTTCCGGCCTGGTGGAATACCGGGACACCGAAGGAAACCTGCTCCTTTCACCATCGAAGAATTTCGATAATTTTTATTTTATGAACGGGAAAAGGGCCGGTACCTATACCTTGACCCAGGAGGGTTGGAAATACGGGGAATAATGAACCCGGCCTCCGGGCGGAACTCTTGAGCCGGATACTTCTTACCGCAAAACGCCTTATCCTGATCATCGCCGGGGCGGTGATCATGGCCTTTAATATCAACACCTTTGTAAAGGCCGGGGAACTGATCCCCGGCGGCTTTACCGGCCTTACCCTGCTTATCCAGGAAATTGCCCGCCGTTTTGGAAGCATCGATCTGCCCTTCAGCGTTATTTATTATGCGCTGAATGCGGCGCCGGCGATAATCTGTTTTAGGGCTATCGGGAAAAAATTTACTGTTTATTCCTGTATCATGGTCCTGTTAAGCGGTTTCCTCACCGACTGGATGCCGGAGGCCAGGATCGCCGGCGTCAATGTGGCGGTGGTATTTACCGAATTTCTGCAGCCCCACGATACCCTGCTTTCCGCGGTGTTTGGCGGACTGCTGAATGCCTTTGCCATTGCCCTGTGCCTTTACGCCGGCGCCACCAGCGGGGGGACGGATTTTATCGCTATTTTTATTTCGGAAAAATACCGGAAGAATGCGTGGAACTATATCCTGGCGGGAAATTGCGTTGTTCTGGCCGTGGCCGCCTTCCTTTTTACCCTGGACAAGGCCCTATACTCGATTATTTTCCAGTTTACCACCACCGTCAGTCTTTCTACCCTGTACCGGGGCTATCAGCAGAGGACCCTGCTCATCATCACGGGGAAAAGCGAGGAAATTTACACCCTTATCCGGGAAAAAACCAACCACGCCGCCACATCCTTTAGGGGGCTGGGGAGTTATGAAAAAGCGGAACGGGTGCTGCTCTATTCCGTGGTGGCCGCCAACGAGGTCCCCGGCCTTGTGGCGGGCATAAAAAAAATCGACGAAAATGCCTTTGTCAATGTGCTGAAAACCGAACAGCTTAACGGCCGTTTCTACCAGCGGCCCAAGGATTAATT
>JAIRNB010000130.1 GCA_031258265.1 Treponema sp.
AAAACCGATAATCCCAGGGAACTTTTTATCTTTCATGAAACTCAGGAATTTCAGGAATACCTGGTAACCCAGCGTAAATGGGTGGAACGGGGCTACACCCAGCCGGATGTGGCGTCCTCAAACGACCAGGGGACTGACGGCATGCTTTCCGGCAAATACGCCGGATCGGTTAATTCCCAGGGCATTGCCACAACCCTTAACGGGCTGATTGTCCCCGCCCGGTCGGGACATCCCGACTGGGAAATAGGCTACATGAATTTCGGGGAAATGTATAAGTGGAGCTACCGGGCCCATCCCACCTTCATGGCCTTTGCCGTCCCCATAGCCGCCAGGTACCCGGAACGGTCCCTGCTTTTCGCCAGGGAGCTCTTAACCAATAAAGAACTTTGGCAGCTTTACGATATGGGGATAGAGGGCGCCCATTATAAAATCGAAGACGGCTACTATGTTTCCCTTAACGATCCTATCAACCCCGGTTATTTACAGAGCGCCAGCGGCCTTACCCCCTATTTTTTCCGGGAGGATTTTAAGCATTATTCCAAAGATTACCAGTGGGCCCTGGACTATGAACGGGACCGCATGGCCCCCTACGAGGTTACCAACTATTTTGAAGGTTTCCCCGAAGATTACACCCCCTACAGGGATAAGGTAACCGCCATGTCGGAGGTAAACAGCCAGTACACCTGGCCCCTCCTCTTGGGTACTATTCCCAACCCCCTGGAGGCCCTGAAAGATGTAAACCGGCGCCTGGACGAGGCGGGCCGGCAGGAAGTTGTCCAGCGGGTCATCGAACAGTACCAGGCCTACCTTGACAGCCTGGGAGTTCCAAAATGAGCCTCCGCGGGGCTTGCCCCGCAGTATCTTTAGCGTTACTTTAGTCCGAACGGAGGCTCGGTCGTAAGGAAATTTATAATACTGTCTGGTTCAATACCAAATTTTTGTAAACGTTGCATTATTTGAGCCGCGGCAAGCCGCGGGGTATTAAACCAGACTCTCGAATAAGCCTTATTTAGGGGAACGGCCCCGGCACGGGGCCGCTTCAAGGAGAGGAAAATCATGGATTCCAAATTTTTTACCACGAAGGAAATCGCCCCCGGAACAACCCTTATCGGGGGCCTGGGGAACGAGCAGTGCTACCTCCTGGAAGGAAAGGACCGGGCCCTGCTCATCGACGCCCTTACCGGGGCGGGAAACCTGCGGGCCTTTTGCCGGGAGCTGACGGACCTTCCCGTCACCCTGGTGAACACCCACGGGCACCTGGACCACGCGGGGGGAAATTTTGACTTTGGGGAATGTTTTATCCACCCCGGCGACATCCCCCTGGTCTATGAAATAGAAACCGCCGGCCGCATGGGCTTTGTCGCAAACATGATGAAAACCACGGGCCGGAACATGGTTCTCCGCGAGGAAGACTTTACCGCCCCCCGGCCTATCAAGACTCTCCCCGTCACCGGCGGCTACGTTTTTGATCTGGGCGGCAGGAAAATTGAAGTCATCACCGTTCCCGGCCACACCAGGGGCACGATTGTCCTCCTGGACCGGGGCAGCCGGCTCCTCTTTTCCGGGGACGCCTGCAATGTCAACACCCTCCTGTTTCTTCCCCATTCAACCTCGATAGAAGAATACCGGGAAAGCCTTCTCCATTTCAAAACTTTCCAGCCCTATTTTGACGTGATGTGGGGGGGCCATGGCCCCTGGGAGGTTCCCAAGATCATCATTGACGAGGCCATCGAGCTTTGCGATGAAATTCTGGCGGGAACCGATGACGCCGAACCCAATGAATTCCTGGGCCGCCCCTGTTTTTACGGCAAAAAGAAAGACCAGCAGTTCAAGCGGCTGGACGGAAAATTAGCTAACATCGCCTACAGCAAGGATAATATCCGTAACCCCATTACGGGCAAACTCTAAACTATTTGGGCGCATCCCCGGCCCTGCGGGCCGGGGACCGGGCTATCGCTGCAATCTTTTGGCTGCGCCAAAAGTATTTCCGCTCTATCCCTTGCGCGGCCCCCTGATTGAGCAAGACTCCGGCTTTGCTGTAACATTACCGCCATAAACGATACGGCCGGGCCGGAATACGGCACTGTCTTTGACGCTGCCCAGACCCTGGTCCTCCCGCCGGGAACCGCTGATCAACTGCCAAAATAGAGGAGCGGAAAAAGACCGGGCCGATAGTAAAGGGAGGTTTTCCGTGCATACCAAGGGTAAGGCATTTTTTCTTGCGTTCTTCTTTGCCGCCTTGGGGATTTTATACGGGCAGAGCGCGGAGAGGACAAGGCCCGCCGATGATCTGCTGTTCAAGATCGCGGTCTACGGGCCCAGTGACGATATATTTATCTGGTGGGGCCATGCCGCCCTGGTTGTCGAGAATACCAGATGGAACTACTCCAGGGTTTTTGACTGGGGTATATTTTCGTATCCCAGCGACGATTTTTTGACCGACTTTCTCCGGGATCAGATTAGCTACAAGAGTACCGTAGATTCTCCTGATATGCAGATGTACATTGACGAGGACCGGGATATTACCGTTTATACCCTGGACCTTGACGCGGACGGGAAGGAAATTATCCTGCGTTACGCGGAGGACAATGTACTCCCGGAAAATTGTTACTACAACTACCATGAATTCCGGGACAACTGTTCTACCCGGGTCCGCGATATTATTGATATGGGAACCGGGGGCCGGTTTAAGGAATGGGCGCTTAACACCCCGGGACGCTTCAGCATCCGGCAGCATCTGCGGCGTTTTACCTGGTTCAGGCCCGCTTCCGACTGGTTCCTCGATTTTTTGATGGGACAGGATTTGGATGCCCCGGTTACCCGCTGGGACGAAATGTTCTTACCGGTAGAGCTGGGACGGGGGATTAGCGATTTTACTTATACCGATTCTTTGGGCGCGGAACATAAACTGGTAACTTCAGTAGAACTGCTCAACGCCAGCAAAAACCGGCCGCCGGTATTAAACGCGGCCCCGCGGCGCTGGCCCGGCGATCTTCTGCTGGGCCTGCTGTCCGCGATCCTGGCGGCGGGCATACGGGAGCTTCGTAAAAAACGGCCCCTGGCCGGAAGGATAGCCTGGGGGCTCTGCCAAAGCGCGGCGGGACTCTGCCTGGGGATCAGCGGCTGTATTTTGGTTTATGCCTGGTTTTTTATGAAAAACGATTACATACAGCAAAATATAAATCTGCTGTTCATAAACCCGCTGTTTTTGGCGGCGGTTCCCCTGGGTATTCTAAGCGCGGCCAATAAATTAAACGCCATAAAACCGGAAAAATGCCTGAGGGTACTCTGGACTTACGCGGCCGCCGCGGGTATTATCACGCAATTTTTAAGGATACTTCCCATCTTTTTCCAGCAAAACCAGTCCACGGCGGCCCTTATTTTACCGGCGCTGGTGGTGTTCAGCTTCGGCGCGGAAGGCTGCGGCCCCCTTTTCCCCGCCCGTGTTAAAAAGGACGGGGGCGTTGGGCTTACAGGGTAATTCCGTTTTTCCGCCCCTCCGCCATGGCCTTGGCCGCCGCGTAGGCGGCCTGTTTCTTATAATCGTTATTCCAGCGGTTAACGCTGATATAGTCGAAAATTACCGCCCCCGTATGGCGGCAGAGCCGGTCCATCTGCTCAAGGCAGGAAAGGGCCCCGTTGCCGGAACCCCCCGGGGAGGCGGCCAGGAGCGTCTGTTTACCGGCGAATACAGAATCCGCCGCCCGTCCGCCAAATTGTTTGGTTGCCTCGCAGCGGCGCAGCCGGTCAAAGAAGCATTTGATCCCCTCCGCCATTTCCCCCCAGTACACGGGGCTGATAAAACACAGGAGATCCGCCTCCTTAACCGCCTCCTGGGCGCCGTTAAAGCCGTCATCCCCAAAGGCGCAGCGATGCTGTTCCCGGCAGCTTCCCCAGCCGTCGCCGCAGACATGGCAGCGTTCCAGTTTATCCACCGCCAGAATTTCCATAGCGGCGCCCCCGTCCCGGCCTCCCCGCAGAATTTCCTGGGTCAGCGCGTGGCACAGACCTTTTTGCTTGGGATTCCCGGTAATAACAAGAAATTTCATAGCCCTCTCCTTAAATTTGATTCCCCATTCAGATGAAGCTAAGACCTGAGATCTTATAAGCGCCCAGACTGTAGTATTTCCGAAAAAAAACCTCAAGTGCGCCGGGACCGGCGCCGATAATGCTGTGAATTGGGGGGATTCGGGGCCGGCGTCCGCGGCGCCCCGCCTCCGGCGCCTCCCGTTCAAACTAAGGCACGGATGCCTTAGTAGAGTATTCAAGGAGGATGATTATGATCATCAACCACAACCTGTCCGCCATGTTTGCGGACCGGTCCCTCAAGGTTACCCAGTCCAGCCTTACTAAAAATTTGGAAAAACTCTCTTCCGGCCTAAGAATCAACCGGGCGGGGGATGACGCTTCCGGGCTGGCGGTATCCGAGAAGATGAGGAGTCAGATCCGGGGTCTTAACCAGGCTTCCGCCAACGCGGCCAACGGCATCTCCTTTATCCAGACCAGCGAAGGTTACCTCCAGGAAACCGAAGATATTCTCCAGCGGATTCGGGAACTGGCGGTCCAGTCCGCCAACGGCATCTACACCGATGAAGACCGCATGATGATCCAGGTGGAGGTTTCCCAACTGGTGGACGAGGTTGACCGGATAGCCAGCCATGCCCAGTTCAACGGCATGAACCTGCTGACCGGCCGCTTTGCCCGGCTGACAGGGGACAACCAGGTTACCGCTTCCATGTGGTTCCATATCGGCGCCAACATGGACCAGCGGGAACAGGTATTCATCGGCACCATGACAGCCAAGGGGCTGGGGCTGGGGGATCCGCAGGAAGATACCGGGCTCAACCTGGCCAGCCCCGAATCGGCAAACCAGGCCCTGGGTACCCTGGACGCCGCCCTCAGGATAGTCAACAAGCAGCGGGCCGATCTTGGGGCCTACCAGAACCGCCTGGAACACGCCATTGTGGGTTTGGACATCGGGGCGGAGAACCTGCAGGCGTCGGAATCCCGAATCCGGGATACCAACATGGCCAATCTCATGGTCCAGTACACCCGGGATCAGATTCTTAGCCAGTCGGGGACCGCCATGCTGGCCCAGGCGAACCAGCGGACCACATCGGTCTTGCAACTTCTCCAGTAAAGTAGTAGTCTGTATATAGTCTATATATTGAAATAAGACTATTACTATGGATTTTGAGTCCCCGCCTTTAAACTGCGGGGGCTGTAAAATCCCGGTTTATCGGCCCGGTTTGGCTTCGGCCTTGCCGGGCCACGGGTTCTTTGACAAAAATTCCCCCTTGCGGGGTACGGCGGTACGGAACATCTTTTTGCCGGGTGGCGGGAATTTTCCCCGGCGGCAGAAACCTGTTTCGTCCTGTAGGGCAGTCCGGCGGAAGCGGCGCGACGCTGATTCCGGTATGCCTAACCGTACAGGGCGACCCTGGCTATGGACAGCCGGCGGTTATTTAACGCAAGGAGGGGATAATATGATTATAAACCACAACATGAGCGCCATGTTTGCCAACCGCGGTCTTGGGGTAACCCAGGGCGCCGTGGGTAAGGAGATTGAAAAGCTTAGTTCCGGTCTGCGGATTAACCGCGCCGGGGATGATGCTTCCGGGCTTGCGGTATCCGAGAAAATGCGGAGCCAAATCCGGGGTCTCAATCAGGCAGAGCGCAATATCCAGAACGGCGTGTCGTTTATCCAGACTACTGAGGGTTACCTTCAGGAAACCCAGGATATCCTGCACCGCCTCCGGGAACTGTCGGTACAGTCCGCCAACGGAATCTATTCCGATGAGGACCGCCTGCAGATCCAAGTGGAAGTCTCTCAGTTGGTCGATGAAGTCAACCGTATCGCGAGCCATGCTCAGTTTAACGGGATGAATCTTCTGACCGGGGGCTTTGCTCAGGGAGAAGGCACCAGGACCATGCTGTTTCAGGTGGGAGCCAATATGGACCAGAATGAACAGGTCTTTATTGGCAACATGAGCGCCGTAGCCCTTGGCTTACAGAATGCTCAGGGAGAGGAAGGATTCGTCAGCATCGCTACCCCGGAAGAGGCCAACGTGGCTATCGGTACGGTGGATAATGCTTTACGGCAAATATCCAAACAGCGGGCTGATCTTGGAGCCTACCAGAACCGGTTTGAAATGGCCGCCCAGGGCGTGGCAATCGCCGCGGAAAACCTGCAGGCCGCTGAATCCCGGATTCGGGATGTAGATATGGCTGCCGAGGTGGTAAAATTCGCCAAGGATTCGATCCTTTCGCAGGCGGGGACCGCCATGTTGGCCCAGGCCAATGTGCAGACCCAGTCGGTGCTCCAGCTTTTAGGCTAATCCGCGGGGATTATTCCGGGAACGCCGTCAGGCGGACCGGGGATCCGTAGATTCAGCATTGAGTTGAGGCAATAATGATCGTAGAGGGCCTTTAAGAGACTGCTGGACGTTGTCTTTTTAGACCCAGGGGCAGGGAGGTTCGCGCCCTTTCCTGCCTTATTTTGAATTTAGCCCTGTTCCGGACTGCCGGAAAGGGTATTGATACCTGTCATGGATGACGGGAGCGGTAGGATTTCCGGGTCTCGGTGTAACCGGCCCCCGGGGGTTTATGTACATGGAGGTAACATGAGTATGACGATTGTGTCCGCGGGGGCCAATGCCGTCGGTTTACCCGTGGAACGGATTTCGGGAGTATCAAAAAACAGGACCGGCAATACCCGGATTTCTCCTCTGACGGCGGGGAGTATTATGGCGGAGAAAGCTCCGGTAAGCCAGAAAATTCAAGATGTAGCCCGGAATCTTGAGCAGATCAGCCTTTCATTTAACCGCCGGCTTCAATTTGTGGTGGATCATAAGTCCAACGAGATCACCGTCAAGGTCATTGATAAGACAACCGATAAGGTGATCAAAGTGCTTCCGCCAGAGGAGCTTCAACGGCTGCACTCCAGAATTGAGGAAACTATCGGCTTTCTCTTTGACGAAACAGTTTAGGACCCTTCGGGGGACCAAAAATTACGGAGCCGCCGGTCGTCCTTCGTTATTTTTTGTGGAGTTCCCCTGGGGGATGCGAGTTGTAAGATGTCCGATGTTTATATACCGGGGATAAGAAGCCGTTTTGATACGGATAAGCTCATCGAAGGGCTTATGTCGGTGGAACGCCTTCCTAAAGAGCGGGCAGAGCGGAATATTACAAGTCTGGAGACACAGAAGGGATACTGGCAGGAAATCGGCCGGCGAATTTCTTCCCTTAGAGACGGCGCCCGCTCCCTTTATTCTTTTCAAAATCCCTTTACCGAGCGGATAGCCCGTTCAACCGATGAACAGGTTATCACCGCTGCCGCTACCCGGGAAGCGGGGGAGCGGGAGTACCACTTTACCGTTAAACAGATCGCCCAGGCGGATCGTTTTTTATCCCGGCCCCTGGAGGATTCTTTCCGGGTGGAACCGGGGACCTACACTTTTTCGGTGGGTGAAAACGAGATTTCCTTTGATTTTCGCGGGGGAACCCTTAAAGAATTTACCGATTTGATCAACCGCCGGGGCCAGGGAAGGCTGGGGGCCAGCCTTATAGCCGTGGAACGGGGCGCCAGGGCCCTGCTTATCGAATCCAAGGTCACCGGGGCGAAAAACCACCTGGGTTTTTCCGGGGATTCGGAACGGCTTGCCTACAGTACCGGCATGGCGGAACGGCTGAACGATTCCCGCCGGGAAGTTCCCCTTTCAGAGAATACCCTTACATATATTTCCGACCGGCAGTACATCGATCTGGGGGACTCCCTTTCTGTCTATGCCGGGGGGGCGGTTTCCGTACCGGTAAATCCCGGAGCCCAGACCAACGCCCCCTGGGTGATACAGTTTGAGACCTTAACCAGCCTCCTCCCGGAGGAAGCCTGGGTGGAGCCCCCCCCTCCCCAGGGGCCGGAGATCCCCCCGGCGGGGGAAATTACCTACGGCGGCATCACCATCGAAAATGATCCGGCCTCCACCCCCCTCCCCTCCTGGACTCCCCCCTCCCCTCCCCAGCGGGTGGACGATCTGGCGATGCTCTCCCTGGTTTTTTCCGATGGCACTAAGGTTTCCCTTCCCCCGGTAAACGACAGTCCGGGTTTTGTTACAGCCCGCTACAATTTGGACGAGATTGGCCGGGGGAAGACGCTTGCGGGGCTGGAGATAAACAACAGGAACACCCACCGGGACCTTTCCATCCGGAACATCCAGATCTTCAATCCCGAAGCCCTGGGGGGCTTCCGCCCGCGGAACCCGGTTTCCACCGCCCAAAACGCCGTTATCACCATGGAGGGAATCGAGATACAGCGGGATACCAACACCATCGACGATCTTATCCCCGGAGTAACCCTAAATATCCGGGGAGTCTCCTCCAGGCCGGTGAATCTGGGGATAGAACCGGACCGGGAAGGGGTAAAGGACTCGATTATTACCCTGGTGGGAAACTACAACCGGCTCATGGCGGAAATGAACGTCCTTACCCGGAACGACGCCCGGATTCTTGACGAGCTAAGCTACCTTTCGGAGGAGGAGCGCCAGGAAATGCGGAACCGGCTGGGGGTCTTTTCCGGCGATACGGTTCTTAACCAGTTCAAAAACAGCATGCAGCGGGCCGCCGCCATGCCTTACCGGACATCGGGGGAGGAACAGGACTACATCCTCCTGGCCCAGATCGGCATCAGCACCGACGCCCGCCGGGCCGGATTGGGGGGCAGCTATGATCCCGCCCGGCTGCGGGGCTACCTGGAAATTGACGAGAAGGTTCTGGACGCGGCGCTGGAAACCAAACTCCCCATGATCCAGCAGCTTTTCGGTTACGATACCGACGGGGATCTGATTGTCGATTCCGGCCTTGGGCTTATGCTGGAAAACCTTTCCAAGCCCTATGTGGAATCCGGCGGCTTTATCTCCCTCAAAACCGGGGCCCTGGATTCCCGGGTTTCCCAGGACAGGCGGCGGATCGAGACCATGGACCGGCAGCTTGCCGCCCGGGAAGCCCAGCTTAAGATGCAGTACAGTCAAATGGAAGGGGCCTATAACCGGATGGAGCAGCTTTCCACCTCGCTGGAGAATTTTAGCCGGCAAAGTTCCGGGAACAACGACAGGTAACATAAATTTATGAACATCACGATTGACGGAAAAGAGGCGGATATTATCATCGAAAATGAAAGGACCGTGGGGGAAGTCCTGGCCGGGCTGGAAAGCTGGCTGTCGGGATCGGGATACCGGCTCTCCGGCCTGGATGTAAACGGTGAAACCGCGGACTCCGGTTCCCTGGACGGTTTTTTTGGCCGGGAGCTTTCCACCGTAGAAACCTTGAATATCAGGACCAGTCCCTGGGTGGAGCATGCGGCCCAGGCTCTCGTATCCCTCCACGGGGTTCTCCAAAACCTGGGGGAACTGGCCTTCCAGGAGCGGGAGGGTCTGCGCCGGGAATGGGAAACCGGGGCGGAAGCCCTGTTTATCAAGGAAGAACTGCCCGACCTGTACCTCATGGCGGAAAAAACCTTCACCGGAGAAGGGGTTTCCCCCGGGGACCTGGAAAAGCTCCTGGAAGAACGGCTGCGGGAATTCGGGAACCCCCGGGAAGAACTTGAGATGTCGGCCCCGCTGGTGGAAACCCTGGCCCAGCGGCTTAAAGACCTTCCCCTGGATGTTCAAACCGGCAAAGACGGCCGGGCGGCGGAAACCATGGGGCTTTTCTCCACGCTGGCGGAAAAACTCTTTAGACTGTTCAAACTGCTAAGAATCGGCGGGGTTTTCCCCGAAAATTTAGCTATAGACGGATCCCCAATCCGGCAATTTATCGGAGAATTTGATTCCGCCATAAAAGAGCTTATAGAAGCTTATGAAGGGCGGGACACGGTACTGGTAGGGGATCTGGCGGAATACGAACTGGCGCCCCGGCTGCTTCAGTTCTACGCCGCAATTAAAGTTTGACGGGGGAAAACGTGTATTTATTCCCACTGCAGTTGCCGCAGTTTTACAAAGAGTCCAATCCCATGGATGTGGTCTACTTCGGCATAGGACTGGGTGTCTTTATTCTTGTTTTGGTAATCGCCAATCTGTCGAAAAAACGGCTTGGGATTAGCAATTCCAGTTTCAGCGCCCCCCGGACACAGCGGGCAAGCAGTTCTACCATCAATAAACTTTCCCGGTCCATCGGCCTGGATTCTCCCCAGTCCAAGATGCTCTCCTTTGTCATGAAAAACGACGGAGTTACCGACCCTGAACGGGCTATCCAGTCATCGACCCTGCTGGACCGGCATTTCAGAAGGGCCTACAGCGCCATTGAGCGAACCTCGGTATCCGAAGATGAAACCCAGCAAAAGCTTTCCGTGCTTTTCTCGACCAGAAATATCCTGGAAAGCGCCACCGGCGGGGGCCTGGATGTCAATTCCACCCGGGTTATTCCGGAAAATACCCCGGCGGTTCTTATCTTCAACCAGAATAGCTATCCCGTCCGGGTCATATCCTCCAGGGGGGCTTACCTCATCGTAGAAAACCCCGTTAATGCCCTGGGGGAGCTTGTTTTTGTGGATCGGAACAAGCCTGTTACCCTGTCATTTTATACAAAATCGAGTAATGGTTTTTCCGTGGATTCTACGGTTTACGGTAATACCAAAGCCCCCGGTGAAGGGCAGGTTCTTCAGATTGTCCATTCCAACGCCATTAAACGGCTTTCCCAGCGCCGTTTCCGCCGGCGTCAGACCGTACTTCCGGTGGAATTCAACATGGTACGTCTGGAGCCGGGTCCCCGGAAACAGGAACAGAGGATGGTGGTGGATAAACGAAAGGCGGTGGGCAAGATTCTGGATATTTCCGTGGGGGGCTGTTCCATTCAGACTTCCAGCGCCATCTCCGCCGGGGTCAGGCTGAAGATCGATTTTATCGCCGATAAACGGCATGTGATCGCCCTGGGAGAAGTGCTGCGGACCAACCGGAACCGGACGGGTACGGTAATGCACATAAAATTTCTCAAGGTGCCCCGGAAATCCCTAAATACGATCAACGCCCTTGTATTTGAATATTTAGATGCCTAGGAGTTTGTCAGGGACCGGCGTTTACTTTTTTCCAGTATTATGGGCGCATTTTTGCGTGCCCCGCACGCAAAAACCGGGCTTTTCACTCCAATTCCTCGACTTTACCTGCGGTAAAGTCTCCGGTATTTCCGTTTCAATCCCTTGCGCTGCTAAAAAATGGCATCCATGCCATTTTTTAGCTTTACGTTTTTGCTTCGCAAAAACGTATACGTTTATCACAGCCGGCATCTATGCCGGCCATATACAGCCGAAGGCTGTAAATTGAATAATGCGGCACCGCATAGCGCCGGAAACATTAGGCGGAATATACGGTTTTTCCGTGGAAAACTTGCCGGTGGTTGATCGAGAATTTACTATAGCGGGCTCTGTTCCCCCGCCATTGTTGGCGGAGGAATTGAACCGCCCCAGGGCTCCCCCGCGTAAGCGGGCTCTTGGGTATCAAAGCCCCTCGAATAAGGTGGAGTTTCAAAATCAGGTGGTTAAAAAGTGAAAATTCTTGAGGTAAAA
>JAIRNB010000203.1 GCA_031258265.1 Treponema sp.
GCCTAAAATCATATTTTTTCGTTTTTTTATTTTGGGCGCATCCCCGCCCTTGCTTTCACAAGGGCGGGGACCGGGCTATCGCTGCAATTCCTCAGCCCGCCTCCGGCGGGCTTCCGGTATTTCCGCTCTATCCCTTGCGCTGCTAAAAAATGGCATCCATGCCATTTTTTAGCTTTACGTTTTTGCTTTGCAAAAACGTATACATTTATTTCAGCCGGCCCCGCGGCGCGCCCGCCCGCCTAAAGTCGGGCTTGCATTTGGCCGGGATAATTACAGTTGCCGTGCGCCGGGCGGGTGTTACATTTTTTCCTTAACGCCCCTTACCAGGACAATTACTTCGCCCCATGCCGGCGAAAAGCCGAAGGCTGTGAATTGAATAATGTGGCATCGCATAGCCCGGAACAGGCAACCGTAGGTTGTATATTAAACCATTGTGGCTTCGCATAGCGCCAATAATTTCCCAGTGTTGAACTAATGCGCCCCGGCTTTAGCCTGTTATGCGCGGTATTATTCTTTTCCGGCAGGATACTTAAACTAACTAATCCGCGATTGGGCTTCTTCCGGCATTTGCGTAGGCCAGGATACATTTCTGTAGGATATTGGACCTGTTCAAGAACTTCAGTTTTTGAACAGGTCTATTGTAATTCATGTTACCCGCCATACGCGGAAACGGGACTCCATTGTACACTAAGCCCATACAGAATAATGCCCCCGCCGAACATAAATTCGTAATTCAAAATAAATTTTCCCGTGTTTTCCCCTCCGCCGGGAATAGCAGCAAGCTTGGCACGGATATTGCTATATAATTCTCGTAGATTGGACTTCAGGTTTTTTTACCAAGACGGACGGGTACACCCATTATACACCTGAAATTCAGTCCGGTAAAAATTCACCCTGGGAGGCGGTAATGTTTAAGTGGTCCTATATTTTACGATACCTTCCCCGGGTAATACAGGTAGTTCCCGTTACCCTGCTCATCGTGGCGGTGGCCATGGCGGCAGGGATAATACTGGGTATGGTCATCACCTTTTTCCGGGTGGAAAAGGTCCCCATCCTAAGACAGTTTTCCGTGGTATTTGTTTCTTTTATCCGGGGCACCCCCATGCTGGTTCAGCTCTTTGTGGTGTACTACGGGCTTCCGGCGCTTTTTATGCTTTTCGGTATCAACATCCTCCGGGTTAACCGGCTGTTTTTCGTATTTGTTACCTACGGTCTCAATTCCGCGGCTTTCCTGTCGGAAACATTCCGTTCCGCCATAGGAAGTATCGACAAGTTCCAATGGGATGCGGCGGCGTCTATCGGCCTTACCAGGATGCAGACATATATACGGGTCATTATTCCCCAAAGCGTGGTAATCGCTATTCCCAGCGTAGGAACATCCCTCTCCTCGCTTCTCCAGGATACTTCCCTTGCCTTTGCCATAGGGGTGATAGACATTGTGGGAAAAATTAATTCCATGAGCGCGTCCCTGGGACACAGCCTGGAGGGTTACACAATAGCGGCGGTTATTTTTATCGCCCTTTCATTCGGTATTGAACGGACTTTCGCCCTGCTGGAAAAAAAGACCAGAACCCAGAACGAAGCCGTTTAATAGACGGATCTGCCGGAACTGTATCCGCATAAAAGGAAACAGTATTAGCGGTTCCAAATATAAGGAGGTATTTTATGAACAAGAAGGTGTTTACCGCAGCGGTGCTGGCCCTTGCGGTACTGTTTGCTGCCGGGTGCAGTAAGAAGGATACGGGCAGCGGGGCCGCCAAGGGCAAAAAAGTTGCCATCGGCATTATAAATGCGTACCCCCCTTTCGGCTATACCGATGAGGCCGGAAATATTCAAGGTTACGATTATCAGGTCCTGCGGGCGGTGGATGAACTGCTCCCGGATTACGAGTTCGAATACGAATCCGTTCAGTGGGCCACCCTTATCACTTCCCTCAGGGAAGGACATTTCGATATTGTTACTTCCCAGCTCGAAAAGAATCCCGAACGGGAAGAACAGTTCCTTTTCGGCGAAGAACAGTTTTTTGACTTTGCTTCCTACCTCGTTATCCTTAGCGGCAATGACTCTATCACGGATATTGCGTCCATGAAAGGGAAAAGGCTGGGCGTGGTAACCGGCACCAACCAGCATGCCTTTGCCCAGGAGTACCTTGCCGCCAATCCGGGGGCATTTGAGGCGGTACCCTATACCTCCACTTCAACATTTCAGTCGATTTATCTCAACCTTTCCACGGGAGAATGGGACGCAAGCTTTGCCACCAAATTCGAAATGGCCAGCGTTATGGAAGCCTATCCCGATATTTCCCTCAAGGTTGCTACCAACACCGATGGCGAAGAAGCCCTGTTGACCAGCCAGCCTACATACTTCCTGTTCAACAAGAGCCAGGGGGATCTGGTTAAAGCGGTTGACGGCGCTTTGGCTGCATTAAAATCGAGCGGGAAGCTTAACGAAATCCAGGTTCAGGAATTAGGCGAAGTGTATATGGATTTTACCCGGTAAAAGAAACCCGTCTCTGAAAACCACGGCTTTCAGAGACGCCCCCGCCGGGCCGGGCGGCGTATCTGCATTTTCAGTGGAGTATCACTATGTCTGGTTTTGATTTTATTTTTTTTCTCACCGGGATGCGCGAATCCGTTCTACATCTGCCGGTTACGCTGTATGTGGCCCTCGCCATTATGTGCATAGGAATAGTGCTGGGTTTCCTGGTGGCCCTTGCCCGCTTTTACCGGGTTAAATTTCTCTCCACATTCCTCAGGATAGCCGTTACTGTCCTGCGGGGAGTCCCGGTTATCCTCATCATCCTTATTATCCAGGTATTTTCCGCCCTTAACTATGACAAGATCATGGCGTTCCTGGGTCTTAGCCTTACCTACAGGGGACTCAACAAGGCGCTTATTGCCATTGCCGCCATATCTATTCCGACGATTATCAGCATGTCTGAAATTTTCCGGGGTTCCTTTGCGGCGGTGGATAAAAACCAGTTTGACGCTTCAGCCTCAATCGGACATGGGAGAATACAAACCTTGTTCCGGGTTATCATTCCCCAGATGATACCGGTTACCGTCCCCATGACCGGCAATGTCGTCATCGCCACTGTAAAATCAACATCCCTGCTGCTGTATCTCAGTGTGGTAGACGCCCTGAACGCGCCGGTGCTGGCCGCCGGGATCAACTACCGTTATCTGGAAGCGTATCTGGCGGCGGCATGCGTATTCTGGACAATGTGCGCATCTCTCGAATGGATCTTCCACATTCTGGAAGGAAAACTAAAACTCCAAGGAGCGGTAACATGAGTGAAACGGCTGTTAGAAACGATACGATGATCTCTGTATGGAATTTACAAAAGGCTTTCGCCGGCAATGAAGTGCTCAAGGGAATAGAACTTAAAATAAAAAATGGGGAGGTCGCGGCCCTTATCGGATCTTCCGGTTCGGGAAAGACCACCCTGCTCCGGTGCCTTAATTTTCTTGAATCCGCCGACTGCGGGCATCTGACCATAGACGGGGTAAATGTCAACCTTGCCATTGCCACCAAACGGGAAAAGCTTGAAATCCGCAAAAAGACCGCCATGGTTTTTCAGAATTACGCCCTTTTTATGAACATGACGGTTATCAACAATGTAATGGAAGGGCTTGTTACGGTGCAGAAAAAGTCCAAAGACGAGGCCCGGAATACCGCGGAAGAGATGCTGTGCAAGGTTGGCCTAAGCGACAAGTTTGATTCAAAACCCTACCAGCTTTCCGGCGGTCAACAGCAGCGGGTAGGCATAGCCCGGGCCCTTGCCCTTAATCCCAGGGTCATCCTCTTTGATGAACCTACAAGCGCATTGGACCCGGAGAAGGTAGACGAGGTCCTTGATGTAATAAAACTCGTTGCCGGTTCCGGGGTAACGATGATCATTGTTACCCATGAAATGCAGTTTGCCTACGATGTGGCCAACCACGTTATTTTCATGGACTCAGGCTATATTCTTGAGGAAGGCCCGCCCAAGAAGGTATTCGATCACCCGGAAAACGAAAGAACCCGGCAATTCCTCTCCCGGTTCACCATGGCCAGGACTGCGCAGAAAAGCGCATAAGGCGGAAATACGGTGAAAAAAATTGTTTCCATGGGCCTTATCTCCCTTGATGACAGCGTATACGGGGAACTCAGACAAAAGGGATTTGAACTGGTGTTTCCCCTGGGCATGGGAATAAGGCCCCGGGGTGAAGGGGATCAAAAAAAGATCTTTGCCGCCCTTGCCGATGCGGAGGGCTTTATCTCCGGCGGCGTAACGGTAGACGATACGCTTTTAGACCATGCGCCCCGCCTCAAGGCGGTGATCTTCTGCGGTGTGGGCTATGCGTCTTTCATTGACGCGGCGGCCTGCAAGCGCCGCAATGTGGCCCTTGGCATCTGCCCCGGCGCGAATGCCACGGCGGTGGCGGAATCCGCTTCCGCCATGTTGACCGCGGCGATAAAGGACCTTTTCCGCTTTAACGGCGCCGTCAAAGACGGAATTTGGAAATCCCACGATACCCCGGATATTTTTGACAAGACCCTGGGTTTTGTCGGTTTTGGCAATGTGGGCCTGAAACTTGCGCGGATCATGCACCACGGTTACGGCTGTCCTGTTTTGTACTACGCCCATTCCGCCAAACCGGAGGCGGAACGGGAACTCGGCGCCGGACGGCGGGGACTGGATTCCCTGCTCGCCGAAAGCGATGTAACCGTGGTAAGCATTACCTGGACGGAGGAAACAGAACGCCTTATCAACCGGGAGCGCATCGAGCGGATGAAGGATGGGGCGATACTCCTCAACCTTGCCAGGGCGGAAATCGTGGACCGTGATGCGGTACTTTCCGCCCTGGAATCGGGAAAGCTTTCCAAATATCTAACCGACGTATTCCACAGCGACGCGGCGGCGGGGGAACAGGCGCCCCTCTGGAAGGGGAAGTACCCCGATGACGGCAAATGTATTGTTACGCCCCACACTTTCTGGTCGTCCCCCCACACAACAAAGCGAATAGGTGAAATAGCGATAGAAACGGTGCAAAAACTCATCCTTGGTGAATCGGCGTCCAACAGGGTTGAGATTAAATAGAGAGACACACCAGGGCCGCGAATATATTGCGCGTGTCCGGCGGTAATCGTGTTTCAGCCATGCCAAAGGCAGGCAAAAAAAGGAGGAACGGGATATGGAATTACGGTTCAGTGAAGCGTTGATGGATCTGCGCGGCTCGGCGACCCGGGAAATATGGAGCAAGGCGAAAAAACCGGGGATGATTTCCCTCGGCGGAGGTTCCCCAGCACGGGAGAGCCTTCCCATGAAACAGCTTGAAGAAATTGCGGCGGAAATTTTTTCCGACTACACCCTGATGAGCCGCGGCTATAACTACGCCTCCACGGAAGGTTTCGATGAACTCCGGGGACAGGTATTGGAACTGGCAAAAACATTCGGCATTGAAATTCCGGGCCTCGGCCTTTCCAATGTCATGATCACCACCGGCGGCGGCCAGGCCATCGATCTTGCGCTCCGTACTTTTGTGAACCGGGGGGATTCGATCCTGGTCGAAAATCCCACCTATCTGGGGTTTCTGCAGGTGGCCCAGTCCTACGGCGCGAAACTTACCGGCGTGGAGGCCGGTGATAACGGCCTTATCCTTGCGGACCTTGAAGAAAAAATGATCCGCCATAAACCAAAACTGCTCTATGTGGTGCCGACATTTTCCAACCCCACCGGCAAAACCTACACCAGGGAAAACCGCGCGGCTATTGTTGAACTGGCGAAAAAATATAATGTCATCATTATAGAGGACGATCCCTACTCGCGGCTTCGTATTTCGGGAAGCGCCGTACCGCCCCTCAAAAATTTCGACAGGGAAAATGACTGTGTTATTTACATCTCAAGTTTTTCAAAGGTAATTTCCCCCGGTATCCGGCTTGGTTATGCCATTGGCCGGGAAGAAATTATCCGCAAGATGACTATTGCCAAACAGGGGGCCGATCTTTCAAGTTCAAACATTTCCCAGCTTCTTGTACTCCGTTACCTGGAAAAGGGGCTTTACTACCCCGTGGTTGAGCGGGCAATTCCGGTTTACCGGGAACGGAAAAACGCCATGATAAACGCGATAGGGAAGTATTTCCCGGAAGAATTTTCCCATACCGATCCCGACGGCGGGCTTTTTATATGGGGGGCGTTCAAAACTCCGATTGATACGGCGGCTATGTTTGATGAGGCTATAAACCGGAATGTAGCCTACGTTCAGGGGCAGACGTTTTACGCCGATGGTTCGGGGATAAACACTATCAGGCTTAATTTTTCCAATGAAAATCCTGAAACCATTGAGCGGGCAATTAAAATTCTGGGAGAACTCTCAAAAGAAACCATCGCCGCCTTCCATGAGAAGAAAATGCCTGCCGCGTCCTGACGCCGGGCGGGAATTACCGGGGGCTGTCATTTGATTGCCCCCTTATTTCATTTGGGATATTTAATAGCGCAGGCCGCGCCGCATTGACCTAATGAATGAACAACCTGGCCCGGCCTGAACGGTGGCAGCGGGGGATGCGCCCGGGTTCTGGGGTAACATTCGCAGCCATAGGACCGGCGGCCTATTGATCTTATTGTTGATCAATCCCCGCGGCCTTTCGGAAACGGCTTACCGTGGCTTGGGCGATACGCCTGGCCTTTTCCGCGCCCCGGGCCAAAATATCGTCCAGGGTCCCAGGTTCCGCCATAAGGGCCTGAAAACGTTCCCGCATGGGGGCAAGTTCCCGGTTCACCACCCGGAACAGTTCTTCCTTGGCCTCCCCCCAGCCCATGCCGCCCCCGCGGTAACGGGCGGCCAGGCCGGCCTGCTCCTCCGCCGTGGCAAAGAGTCTGTAAAGAATGTAAATCTGACTGGCCTCCGGGTCCTTGGGTTCTTCCACGGCCTGGGAATTGGTAACAATCCGCATGATAAGCTTCCGCAGTTCCTTCTCCGGGGCAAAGAGGGGAATGGTATTGCCGTAACTCTTGCTCATCTTCCTGCCGTCAAGGCCGGGAACCACGGCCACCGATTCCTGGACCAGGGCCTGGGGAACCTTCAAAACCTCCCGCCGGTAGTTGTAGTTCACCGCCTGGGCAATATCCTGGGCCATCTCGATATGCTGAACCTGGTCCTGTCCCACGGGAACCACATCGCTGTCAAACAGAATAATGTCCGCCGCCATAAGCACCGGATAGGTATAAAGCCCCATGTTGATCCCCGCGTCCGGGTCTTCCCCCCTTTCCGTATTGGCCTGCACCGCCGCCTTATAGGCGTGGGCCCGGTTCATCAAGCCCTTGCCGGTAAAA
This sequence comes from Treponema sp., assembly GCA_031258265.1. Lineage (GTDB taxonomy): Bacteria > Spirochaetota > Spirochaetia > Treponematales > Breznakiellaceae > JAISFT01. The sequence goes on from JAIRNB010000203.1 coordinate 7,316, forward strand.
GCCATAAGCTGGGTCGTAAGCTCAAAGGTTTCGGGAACCGAACTCTGCCGGTAAAAGATAACCCGCTCCGGGTCCAGGCCCGCAGCCAGCCAGCCCGCCGCCACCTGGCGAATCAGGGAAGAAAGCTCCCCGGGGTCCTTAATCGTGTTCAGCGCGTGATAATCGGCGATAAAGTACCGGGCGTCATAACTGCCCGTCAGGGCCAGGGCCGGCTTAATCGCCCCAAAGTAGTTGCCAATGTGGAGTATTCCCGTGGGTTTAATACCCGTAAGGGCTATCTTTCTATCCATGACAGACAGTGTAGCAAATTGACAGTAAATTTTAAGGGGGGCACAGGGCTTCCGAATGCGGATCAGCTATGCCGCATCATCCAACATACAGCCTACGGCTGTTCACCGCGGCCCCGCCGGGTAGAACCGGGCGCCCCCCCAGCCGCTACGGATACTGCGGATACCCGGCCGGGTCAGAGGTTCCCGAAGGATTCGGGTAGTTCTGGGCCTCCCGGAACCAGAGCCGTACTTTAATCTGGTTACCGGAGACCGCCACGGCGGTCATGCCGGAATTGGCTCCCGGCGCCCCGCTGTAGATCCTTCCCTTGCTTCTATCACCGCCAGTATTACTATCACTGGTGGCAGGAGTAAGGACCAGTGGGTCATTAATGGTTAAAGCATAATCATCGTACTGGAAGAACTGGGACGAGCCGCTATTCGCCGGAATTTCGGAAATATCGTATCCCTGTTTGGGACTCAGGATAACTTCCGCATAGTACCAGCCTGCGGGGTTTGTAGTACCGGTACCAGTAGTCTCAAATTTATCCATATAGACTACGCTGCTGTCGGCCCAGCTGCCGGTATGGCTAAGCTCCACCGGCGGCCCCCAGCCTACATTTCCGGTAGAAACAGTACCCGCCCGTTTGTACCAGTGAATCGTGGCGTTAAAGTACCTGTTCTCCGCATAGACCACGGGATAAGTATCTTTGTAGGGGGTAATGTCTATACCCTCGATGTAGTTGTTAAACTCGTTTCGTATTACCGATTTAAGGCCGTAGAAGTTGCTGGGGTTGCTTTCATTCCCCGGATCAGCAGCCCCCGGCCTGTACAACAGGGATTTGGCCGCAGCGATGGTCTGCAGCTTGATCCCCGAAGCCTGATCGCTAAAGAATTTGAGCATATCACTGGTGTCGTCAAAGACAAACTGCAGATGTCCCGTGGTGGCGTTAGCGGCCAACTGTACCAGGGTAAAATCCTGATTAAAACCGCCGGTCCCCACCCAGTTGTTCCAGAGGGGCCAGTAGACCCGGGCCCAGTATTTCTTGCCAGGCACCAGCTTAAACTCCCGGTAATCCCCGGCGTAGAGAATGTCGTTATTCTTGTACACAACGTAGGTATCGTTGGTGGAACCGTTAGCCCTCGCCGGAATCCGGCCTTCCCCCGGATCATCATAGTTTGCGTCAGAACCGCCGTACCAGATCTGGATCTGGTTTATCCCCGCCGCCGAGGGGTAGCCCACATGGGTAATCCTCATGCTCACTGCCAAGGACTCCGCCGTGTTCAGGCTGTAAAAATCTATATAAATATCCTGGAGGGTGTTTTTGGCGATGTCGTAGGTCCCGTACTTGGTCCGGAACAGGGAAGCCGTATCACCGGCAATGGTGTTCCCCCAGACAATCCAGAGTTCGTACTGCCCCTCTTGGGCCACATCAAGCTGGGTAAAACTTCCAGTCCGCAGGTTAAGTGAACCCGACGGGGCTAATGAGGCCGGATCACCAGTCGAGGACGAACTGCCATCCACCACATTAGTACCCGCCATGTTCCCGACGCCTTTCAAGCCCACAATAAAGAATTTAACCGGCAGGGTGGGACGCAGGGTCCCCGAAGTCCGCCGGACCTCATAATTGTCATAGTTGTTGTACACCCGGATATGACCCTGATTGTCAGCCCCCGATTCCACCACCGTGGGAGTATCGTTAGTTATGGTGATCGTACTTATCTGCTGGTTCCTAATCTCCACCTGATTCTGTACATAACGGGCGGCACCCCCGCTGGAGATGTAACACTTCACCAAGTAGGTGTAGAAAGGGGGACTCCCGCTGGCGGGGGCCGGGAGGATAAGGGATTGATTCTGTCCCTGGGGGATACTTATATCCACCGCATATTCGGCCCCGCTTTGAGTCAGGTTAGTGTACTTAACCCGGTATACGGAAGAACTCGAATCGTTGACAATCCTCAGGGTCCCGTAACCGTCGGGGGGCTCATCGGCGTCTAAGGCATCGGTGTAGGTAATATCCACCGTATGCCCGGCCCGGATAGTCTTGGACACAGAACGGCTGTAAGTCTGTTTCAGGAGAGTCTTAAAGCGGAAGGACCAGGAGCCCTTCAGGACCACCAGGTCCGGGTCGCTTTCGTTCCCCGGGGCGATGGTACCGGAGGCGGTGGGGATGGCAATATCGATCCAGGTGCCCCCGTTATTGTACTGAACCCGGTCTATAATGGCGGAGGCGGAATTATTGATGATGTTGAGCCAACCTTCGTCATCTCCAATGATAGTACCGGGGTCCGCGTTATCCGAAGCGGAATCATCGGGATTGGGTGGCCAGGAGGGGCTTATGGCATAGCCGCCGGTCCGGGTCTTGTAAAAGTACATATAGGTAACCTGGCCCGCCACAATAGTTGCGGTTTTAGGACCCGCAGAGGCAGAGGCATTGATAGTGTAATAAACTTTCACTTGCCAGTCCCCGGAGCCGAGGAGTATGGATTTCTGGTCCTTCACCGCAGGGCCCGGATTCATGGAAAAAGAACCGGGACTTTTTGTGAAGTCGGCATAATCCACGGCAAGGTCGGGAGACAGGTTCCTGAGGATCAGGAGGCCCAATTTATCCCGGTTAGTATCGTTCAAGGCGCCGGGGCTGTCCCCTTCAGCATAACCGGGACTGGAACTCCCCCCGCCGGAATCGTTCTGATAGTCCGGGGGAGTTTCCCCGCCGCTCACATCGTAATCACTCCCCGTGTAGTAGAAGTACAGATAATTCAGCCTCCCGGTAAGTCCCACCGGGTAAATAGTTATGGCCGCCGTTTTTTGAGACGTCGTTGAACTCACGGTATAGTGGACTTTGGCCTGCCAAGCTCCGGTAGCCAAAACTATGGACCTGTCGCCATGGGGGCTGATCCGGCCCATCTCATACTTTTTTCCGCCGGATTCAAACTCCACTTTAGTAACAGCTACCCGGGAACTTAAATTCTTTACCTGCAGAATCCCATAGGAATTCCGGTTTGCGTCCCACCAGGAATTCCCCGTATCAATAGTTCCCCCTTCGTTGGTAATCTGTCCTTCGCCGTCTTTTGTTTCACCGCCGCCGCTGCCGTTGGCAAGATAATCACTATTGTCAAAGGGGGGACTCCACTGGGTACTGTCGGATTTATCTGTAAGGTAATACTTCCCATCGGTACTCTTATAGAAATAAAGGTGGTTTACATAGTTCCCTATACCGGCCTTTATAATGGAGGTACTAATCACGCCGCCGCCGCAGGAGGGATCATTAGGATCTATCCAAATGGCCCGGGCCTTCCAGAGGCCGGGCTGGAGGATAATGGATTTCCGGTTCCCCTTGTCGGGGCCGGGGTTCATTTCCCAATGGGTATCAAAGACACCGCCCGCCTCATTGTTGTTGGCGTAGTGATCAAACACCACCTTGAGCAGGGGCATGCTCTTGCTTAGGTTGTGGACGATGGCGATACCGTAATTTTCCCTCATGGCGCTGGGCAGTTTCCCCCGGGGATCGTTGTCCCTGGACACATCCCCTTCTTCCGGCCTGGCGGCGCTGTTGCTGTCGGTATTCTCCCCGGCGTTCTCATTATCCTGGTAAAAATTAAGGTCTATATCCCCATAGACTATGCTGGAATCTACGTTAATGCCCCCCTTGTAGGAACCGTCCTTCCCCACATAGAAGTACACATACTCCACACGGCCCGCCAAAAGGACTTTGGACCCGCTGATGGGGCTGCCCTCCCCCGCAAAGGTGATAACAACATTATAAGTTCCGGGGAGTAAGATGATGGACTTCTCCTGGCCGGAACCCAGGGGGATAGCGGTGTTTATGGCGGATTCCTGCCCGGTGATGGTAAAAGTGGCCGCCATGGCTTTTTGACCGCCGGTAAGATTCTTGAAGATGATAGTACCCTTATCCGGGTCCGGATGGGGGTCCGGGTCATCGGTGGGGGAAGTATCGCCGGCTTGATTCGGGCCGCCGGTGATTAGATCAGTGCCGTCGTCAAGAGAAGCGCTGAGATCCGAGGTAAAACCGATGGGATTCAGGCAGGAGGCAACAACAAAACCCGCACAAAAAAGAAGGACAGTTGGTATAAGTTTCATACCCTTTCCCTTGCTAAAAGAAATTCTACCTGCCCCAAATAAAGAACGCCGTTTTTTCATATCATTTTCCCGCCGCCGGTGTTAAAACATTTCTTTGGCCGAAGTTCAAGTTTTGTTACCGTCCGGCGGCCAACACACCCGAAACAAAATTCCAAATCCCGCGAAACGCGCGCACTGGCCGGCATGAATGCCGGCTGTAATAAACGCATACGTTTTTGCAAAGCAAAAACGTAAAGCTAAAAATGGCATGGATGCCATTTTTAGCCGCAAACGAAGTTTGCGCGCGCAAGGGATTGGAGGGGGCGCAAAGCGCGCCACCGCAGTCCCGCCGGAGGCGGGACGAGGAGGCCGGAGCGGGGCAACGGCAGTTGCCTTCGCGGAGCCCCGGAAAGCCCGGTCCCCGTGAAACGGGGATGCGCCCATAGAAACCCGGTATTCGGCCTACATGAATTCTATGTGTAAATTATAAAGCGGTATGGCGCTATTTTCTGCATTATTGTATGATCTTTTACTTACATAGGTAACAATTTTAACTAAGACCCTGAAACAGCCCTCCCAGATAGGAGGGCAGGTCGATTTTTATGGGCATAAGGTAGAGGTTAAAGCGGCCCGCTTCGCAAAAACGCATTACTTGCCGCCCGAAATCCAGGTTCCAGCCCAGATCGGGCCGGAAAGAACGGGGAAAAACGGCCCGGTTTCGGGATTCCCAATAGCCGCGGCTGGATTCGGAAAGTACCGGGGAAAGGCCCCAAAACACGTTCTTTCCTTCCAGGTATTCGGCGTATATCTCCAGGAGCCGGAGATCAAAAAAGGGCTGACTCATGAATCCCGACGCCCCGGCTTCTTCCTTGGCCTTTAGATAATCAAGCTCGTAACGGATATTGGACCTGTAGGGATCAAAGGCGGCGTATAGTTCCAGTTCCGGCAGTTCCAGCCGCAGTCTTTTGATAAGGGCCGTGGTCTCCGTGGGGTAAACCCGGCGATTTTTCGAGGGGTCTCCGGTGATTACCAGGGCCCGCTTTATACCATGGGCGCGAAAATAGCCGGTATGGGGGAAGGGTTCTGCGGGATCAAAGTCGATGGCCCGCAGATGGGGCATCAGCTCCGGCCTTTTGCCCGCCGGGGAAGAGACCCCGGAGAGGCAGTTTTCCAGAATCCCGCAGGCTTCCCAGGATCGCAGGGAAAAACGGAGCATATCCGGTATGTTGATCAGGCCAATGCGGCTGAAATGCCCTGCGGTTTCCGCGGCGGCGATAAGGGATTCCGTGTCCCGGGGGATGGCCTCCAGGGAAACTAACATGGATCCCTGGCGATTCGCAGTTCGCCGCGAAAAGCCGGCGAAACCGGAGTATTGTTGTCCCGCTTATCCTCGGAACGGCGGCCTTCAAAGGCGGCGGCCCAATCCCAGCCTTCGGCGGGGATTTCGGTCTGCCAAAGCTCCACGGTTTGACCGGGTTTTACCTCCCCCAGGTAGTTTATATCCAAGCGGGCCCGGCCGCAGTTTTCCAGGGTC
>JAIRNB010000205.1 GCA_031258265.1 Treponema sp.
CTTCCACCGGTCCTGCCGGCGGTCTGGAACAGCATCACCCTGACTATATGCTTATATGGGAACAAGACCGCCGTTTTGCTTGGCTTTTCGGGGAAAATTTTTCCAAAAAAGCTAAAAAACCGGAACTTGTACAAAAAACCATAAAATGTTGACATTCGGAAAAAAATGTCGAAAGAAATTTGACAGTCCTTTGAAAAGCACGATATAATATCCGCTGTCCTTACCGGGATTGTCCCGGTCTCACTCATCTTAACTATCTCCAGGAGGAAGATATGAAAAAATTGTTCATGCTTGCAACGGTACTGGTTCTTGGCTCTTCCCTGATGTTCGCCGGAGGAAACCGGCAGGCGGGGGGAGGGGGCAAAACGCCGCTGCGGATTGTCACCTGGACAAATCCGGCTTCAGTGGAGGCGATGAAGGCCCTTAGCGCGAAATTCATGGTCAAATACCCCGACATAGCGGTAGAAGTTACCGACATCGAAAGCAACCAGGTTGACGGCCTTCTCCGTACCCGGATGGCCGCCAACGATGTGGAGATCATCTCCCACCAGGGCGGGCTTACCCGGGCCCAGGTAGATTGGGCCCCCGGTGAAAAACCCACCTGGCAGGAAATGATCGATGCGGGAAACTACCTGGATATTACCAATGAACCCTGGTTAAGCGTCTGGGGAAGCGGTGTGGACTCCTGCAAGTACAACGCCAAGGTCTACGGTGTTTCGGTAGGTTCCACCGTAGTAACCGGGGTTTTCTACAACAAAAAACTCTTCAGCGAAAACGGCTGGCAGGTTCCCAAAACCTGGGCCGAATTTGAACGGCTTTGCGCGGCTATCAAGGCCAAGGGCATCGCCCCCATGACCGTAGGCGGCGCCGACGGCTGGCCCTATACAATGCTGATGAATGACACCGTTGCCAGCGTTGAACCGGATCATGACGGCCTAATCAGGGCCCTGTGGAGCGGGGACCGGAAATTTACCGACGCGAAATCCCTGGAAATTTTCCGCCGCGGGGAATTCCTTAACCAGAATTTTGAAGATGGCTTTAAGTCTATCCCCTACAGCGCCGCCCCTGGCCGCTTTGCGGCGGGCAGGGCCGCGATGATGCCCGACGGCAACTGGAATGTGACGGAGATCCTCAAGGCGGACCCGAATTTCCAGGTTGGGTATTTCCCGCTGCCGGGAACCGAGCCGGGCCTCCAGTTCCAGGGTAAATCCGACTTGAGCTTCCACGTCAACGCCAAGTCCCCCTACAAAGACGCGGCCCTTAAATGGCTGGAATTCCTTTCCGACAAGGCCAATTATACCGAATTTATCAACACCATCGGATTTATTCCCACGATGCCGGGGGTAACTATTTCCAACAAGTTCCTGAACGAGGAGATTCTCCCCTACACCGCCAACCTTAAACCCCTGTGGGAACTTAACTGGCGGGCCCCGTCCGGGGTTGGACAGTACGCCGGGTATTCCGCGTATCAGTACCTTAAATCCGCGGGCGGCCCCGTGGCTACCGTTGCCGAACTGGCGCAGCTTGCCCAAAAAGATTTTGATGACGCCAAGGCGGCTATAAAAAAGTAAGAAAGGAGCGGCCGGCCGGTTGCGATTGATTAATTGGTCAATTCAATCAATCGACCGATCAATTAATCGATCAACCACAGGCTGCCCGGAAACTTGTTTCGGGCAGCCTTTTAGCGGTTAGAGTAAATCCGGGCGGAGGGGTTTTACCCCAAAGGAAGGCAGTTATGGGCGGTATGCCTGCAAGAAAAACGGCATATACCACGCATTTCAGGAAAGAGGCGGTGATCCTTGGCATCCTGCCCGGTCTTATTCTGTTTGTAAGTTTTTCCGTACTTCCCAGCATCCTTACATTCTTTTTTTCATTTACCGATATCCGGCAAATACCCGGCCGGCCCTGGCAATTTGTGGGGCTGGATAACTACCGGGAGGTCCTTTTCCAGAGTAACAGCCGGGATATGCTGGATTCCCTTAAACGGACCTTTATTTTTTCCCTCTCTGTCACCGGTTTCCAAACCGCCTTTGCCCTGCTGCTTTCGATTCTCCTTACCTGGAAAAGCCTGACCGGCAAAAATATTTACCGGACGATTATTTTTCTGCCCAATGTCCTGGGCGTCACGGTAACAGGTCTTTGCTTCAAATTGCTTTTTTCCATTGACGGGCCCGCCCGGATAATACTGGGGCTTTTTGGAAAGAGTTCCGCCTTTTTTGGGGACTGGAATCTGGCCCTGCCCCTGGTAATATTCTGTCAGGTCTGGATGTATGTGGGCTATGAAATGGTTATCTTTATCGCCGGCCTGCAAAATATACAGGAGGACCTCTACGAGGCTGCCCGCATAGACGGGGCCTCCGAATGGCAGATTTTCTGGCGGGTAACTCTGCCCCTGCTTTGGTCCACCGTCATGGTGAATGTTACCCTCTGCGTCGTGGGTTCCCTTTCGGCCTTCCAGATTATCCTGGTAACCACCCAGGGGAGTCCCCCCACCAGGACCCTGGCTATGTTCGTGTATCAGACAGCCTTCGGCGTGGGGGGCGGGAATAACAACACGGGGAGGCAGGGGCTGGCGGCGGCAATGCAGATGCTGCTCTTCGTATTTATTCTGGTGATCACGATTTTTTCGCGGTACCTGATGAGCCGCAAGGAGGAGGAATAATGGCAGAGCAGCAAAACCGCCCCCTGCGGGCCGGGAATATCATTGTCTACCTCATTATCGCCTTAGTATTACTGCTTTTCATTTTTCCCCTCTCCTATGTGTTTATCACGGCCTTCAAAACGCCGGTAACGTTCCTGCGGGACCCCGTGGGCATTATCTTTACCCCCACCCTGAAGAATTTCTCCGATGCCTGGGTTAAAGCCTCATTCGGAAGTTATAGTTTTAACAGCATTTTATATACAGCAGTAACCGTGGTTGTTTCCCTTCTCCTGGCCCTGCTCATCGCCTTTCCCCTGGCGCGGAAATACATCCGCTTTCACCAGGCCCTGTTCTTCTTCCTCATGCTGGGCCTCTTTCTGCCCGATGGAACCATCCCGCTTTTTCAAATTCTGTTAAAGTTCGGACTCTACAACACCAGGCTGGGCTATATCATTTCCATGATGGGCGTGGGGGGAGTACCGCTTATATTTTTCGTTTCTTACCTCAAAGGAATCCCCATTGAACTTGACGAGGCGGCCATTGTGGACGGCGCGGGGTATTTCCGCTACTTTTTCAAATTTGTCATTCCCCTGGCCCAGCCGGCCATATCATCAATGGCGGTACTCCAGGCCATAGGAGTATGGAACGATATTACCAGAGCTATCGTATTCCTGTCCAACGATAAACTGTTCCCCATAACCAAAGGACTGTTCGTGTTCTCCGGCCTCTATTCGGTAAGCTGGACGGAACTTACCGCGGCCCTGGTTATCGTAGCGGCTCCGCTTATCGTCCTGTACCTTTTCCTCCAGCGTTACATCATCAGCGGCCTTACCGCCAGTTCGGTAAAAATGTAAGCGGGGGAGCGCAGAGCTTCCAAAAGCCGGGATACGGCGCCCGCCTGCGGCTTTTTCTGACGCGGCTCCCCCTCGCTCCGTAGTCCTCATTGCGCCTTCGGCTTCATTCCGGTCTACTCCGCTGCCCCCACTTATATGTGGAGGGGCCGCCCGGTCAGCCGCGCGCGGCCCAACGCGCTCCGCGCATTGGGCCGAAACTAAAGCCGAAGGCTGTATATTAGATAATACGGCGGCGCATCAGCCCTCCGGGCCTGTACATTATGGCATACAAAAAAGATGTATTCGATCAACGCCGCCTGGTCCGATTTCCTGCTCCCCTACCTGGTACTCAACAATACCAACCTAAAAACGGTGATGGTTAGACTCTTCGAGTTCCGGGGAGGCCGTACCAGCG
>JAIRNB010000216.1 GCA_031258265.1 Treponema sp.
GGATAAGGCCGCGGCGGCCCTGGAGGAGATTCGCCTCCGGGGGGCCCCTATCGACAAGGAGCTGGGGACCGGCTATTCCCGGTGTATCCAGTTCTGGACCCATGATCCCGACGGCAACGTCATTGAGTTCATGGAGCTGCCTCCGGATTCCCTCCAACAGAAGGCCAATGAACGCCTTGCGGCCCGGCGCGGTTAAGCCCCGCCGGTCTTTGCGGAGAGACCCGGTTTGCCGGGCTGTTCCCGCTTCTGGCCCCGGTAACTTTCCCGTGTTACAGTGTTTCCATGAGCGACTGCATATTTTGTAAAATCGTTAAGGGGGAAATCCCCGCCGGGAAGATCTACGAGGATGAAGAACTCCTGGCCTTCCACGACGTGAATCCCCAGGCGCCGGTACATTTTCTGGTGATCCCCAAAAAACACATCCCCGATGTGATGAAACTGGGGCGGGAAGAGACGCCCCTCCTGGGCCGGCTCCTCTACAAAGCCCAGGAACTGGCGGCGGAACTGGGCTGCGCCGAAAAGGGCGCCCGTTTCGTGATCAACTGCAAGGCCGACGGGGGCCAGACGGTGGATCATATCCACTGCCATGTCCTGGGAGGCCGCCCCCTGGACTGGCCTCCGGGCTGACAGTCTTAGGCTTTCAGGGGCCTTTCCTGTTCAGCGCCATAAGCAGGGCAATGTCCCCCTGCCGTACCCCCGGTATCCGGGCGGCCTGCCCCAGGCTTAGGGGCCGGACCGCGGCAAGTTTCTCCCTGGCCTCCGCCGAAAGGCCGCTGAGGGCGGCATAGTCAAGGTCCAGTTTGATCGCGTCCATCTTGGCCCCCCGCGCCGCCATCCGTTTCTCTTTTTCGATATAGCCCCCGTACCTGATGTCCAGATAGACCCGTTCCAGCCATTCCGGGGGCCAGTTTTCCAATTCCGGCGCCAGGGGAATTATGTCTTCAAGCGGGACCCGGGAGTCCCGCAGGGCCCGGTCCAGGCTTTCCCCGGCATGGGGCCGGAGGCTCTCCGCGGCGGCGGGGTCTGCCTTCCGCTGCCGCAGCAGTTCCCCAATGGCCTCCAGCCCCGCCGTCTTTTTGATGAAAAGCTCCCAGCGTTCATCGTCCACCAGGCCGGTTTCCCGGCCCCGGGGACTAAGACGGCTGTCCGCCGTATCGTGCCGCAGGGCCAGCCGGTGTTCCGCCCGGCTCGTGAACATCCGGTAGGGTTCCCTGGTCCCCAGGGTGGTAAGGTCATCAATGAGAACCCCGATATAGGCTTCCCCCCGGCCCAGGATCAGCGGCGGGGCCCCCCGCAGTTTTTGGGCGGCGTTTATCCCCGCCATGATTCCCTGGGCCGCCGCCTCCTCGTAGCCGGAACTGCCGTTGGTCTGCCCCGCGGCAAAAAGGCCGGCCACCCGCTTGGATTCCAGGCTGGGGTAAAGGTCCAGGGGGTCCAGGTAGTCGTATTCCACCGCATAGGCGGGCCGGACGATCCGGGCCTCCTCCAGGCCGCCGATACTGTGAATAAAATCCCGCTGCACATCCTCCGGCAGGGAGCTGGAGGCCCCGTTCATATACATCTCCGTGGTGGAAAGCCCCTCCGGCTCGATAAAGATGTGGTGCTGCTCCCGTTCGGGAAAACGCATCACCTTGTCCTCGATAGAAGGGCAGTAACGGGGTCCTACGCCGGTGATCTTCCCGCCGTAAAGGGGGGAACGGTGGATGTTGGACCGGATAATCTCGTGGGTCCGGGGGTTGCTGCCGGTGATCCAGCAGGGGACCTGGGACAGGGGGGGCCGCCAGATTCCCCCGGTCCTGTCCTGGCCGGAAACGGGGGAAAAGGGAGAAAAAGAAAAGGGCCGGGGCTCTTCCCCGTCCTGCCTTTCCATTACCGAATAGTCAATGGAATCCCCGGCCAGCCGGGCGGGGGTGCCGGTCTTAAAGCGCCCCAGGGGGAAACCGTGGCGGCGGAGGCTGGCCCCCAGACCCAGGGCGGCCCCTTCCCCCAGGCGGCCCTGGGGGGCGTCGTAGTCGCCGATGAAGATCCTCCCCTCCATGAAAGTACCGGTGGCCAGGATCACCGTCCGCGCCCCTATCGCATGCCCCCGCCCGGTGATCACCCCCTCTACCCGGCGGCCTTCGGCCCCCCCGGCGATAATCAGGTCCGTCACCGTGTCCATAAAGATCGAAAGCCCCTTCTGGCCTTCCAGGGCGGCGCGGGCCCTGGCCTGGTAGACCTGCTTGTCGGTTTGGGCCCTGGGAGCCTGAACCGCGGCTCCCCGGGAACGGTTAAGAACCCGGTACTGGATCATGCTCATGTCGGTAAGTTTCCCCATTTCCCCCCCCAGGGCATCCAGTTCCCGGACCAGGTTGCCCTTGGAAAGACCCCCCACCGCGGGATTACAGGAGAGGGCCCCAATACGGTCCGGGTTCTGGGTGATAAGGAGGACGGAAAAACCCAGCCGGGCCAGGGCCAGGGAGGCTTCGATGCCCGCGTGGCCGCCGCCCACCACGACACAGTGATAATCCATGGGATGAAGCTATCATAAAATTGGCGCTTTGTTGCGGGTGTCTGTCACTAAATTTGCCTATGGATTTGGGCGCATCCCCGCCCCCTGCGAGGGCGGGGACCGGGCTATCGCTGCAATCTTTTGGCTTCGCCAAAAGTATTTCCGCTCTATCCCTTGCGCGAAGAAAGCAGCCGAAGGCTGTGAATTGAATAATGCGGCTACGCATAGCGCCACCCTATACCCCCAAATTGAAAAAAATACGTCTCAGTTTTAGCTAAACCAGGGCGTGCGCGGCTCAACGCGCTTTGCGCGTTGAGCTGGAGCCAATGTCACAGGCTGTATATTAACAAATGCGGCGCCGCAGCAGGCCCTTTAGGGTTTGCAGTAAGGGGGTTCATTACAGCATTTGTTATGATTATTTATGCTATTTTTGTATGAAGCGTGGTAAGCCGCCGGTTCTATTTGCCGATACGGCGGCAAGATCGTATCTTTATACCATTGGAGACGGGCCTGGATAAGGTTTCGCCTAATGGGGAGTTCTTTTACCGGAAGTGACTGCTGTGCAAAATTCTCAAAACCGTCAAACCATTGTCATGGGCGGACCCAATGACGGGAATGTGTCTGTCGGTTTTACTGAAAAAGACATGGAAGCCTGGGCGGATTTCATTCCCCCCGCCGCCGGCGGCGCCCCGCTAAATGCCCGGCTGGTGGATATGGTTCTGGATAAGCTGAACATCATCCACGGCCTGCGCTGGGACCAGATCCGCCAGGCCATTCAAGATTGCAACCACAGTTACCGGCCCGTTAAAGATGTGCTTCTCGCCAAGGGGGATGAACCGGTGAGCGAAATCACCGCCTTCTTTGCGGTGAACCCTAAACTTTACGCCCGCCCCAGGCTTCCCAAGGGAAACGCCAGGGTGGATTATCGCACCTATACCCCCTTTATCATTGTTAGAAAAGGCCAGGTTCTGGCCCGGCTGCGGCCCCGGCGGGAGGGAAAAAACGGCATGAACGTCCACGGGGAAACCCTGCCTTTCCAAACTGTTCAGCCTACCGGTGTCCGGGGCGGGGAAAACACCAGGACCGAAGGGGATCTGATCCTGGCGGAGATAGACGGCCAGATGCTGGAAAAGAACAATGTCCTGGATGTGAAGGATACCCTTACCATTAAGGGGCCGGTGGGTTACGCCACGGGAAACATCATCTTTCCGGGGAACGTATTTATCAATGGCCCGGTGTCCGACGGCTTTAAGATCTACTCCGGCGCTTCGGTAACTATTAAACAGACCTTTGATGTGACTGACGCGGTTACCAGGGGAGACCTGAATGTCAGCGGGGGTATCATCGGCAGGGGGCGGGGGCTTCTTAAAATTGGCGGTTCCCTTAAAACCAAGTTTATCGAGAATTGCCGGGCCGCGGTGCGGAAAAATGTCCTGGTTGACCGGGCGATCATCAATTCCCATGTCTGGACTCTGGATACCATCGAGACGGGGGATCGGGGGCTTATTTTGGGGGCGGAGGTATACGCCTTAAAAAAAATTAAAACCGGGGGAATTGGCAGGAAGGATGGAAAGTCTTCCAGGATATACTGCGGGGTAAATTTTGCCATTGAACAGGAAAAAGAAAAGAACAATAGTCTTATCAAGGTTTTGGGGCTGAGGATCAGGAGGCTCCGGGAACAGCTTGAAACGGAGGCGGACCCGGAAGAACGGGGGCGGATTCAGGAAGACCTGGATCAGAGCATAGAAAAACAGCGGGAAAGCTCTGAAAAACTTATGGAATTGTTGAAAGAGAATGTCCAAAACGAAGAGGCTGTGGTGGAAGTCGGCGGTGAAATAATACCGGGCACCATTATCGAGATATGCCATGTTGGTTTTCCGGTTACCGAACCCCTGTCCCGGGTCAGGATCAGGCTGAAGCAGGGACTGATAGTTACCGAGCCGCTATGCTGAAACCGAATATGAATATCCGGAATATGACCGCCGGTGATTACGATGCCGTCTATGCCCTGTGGATCAACACGCCGGGCATGAGTCTGAACGGCATAGATGATTCCCGGCAGGGTATTGAGAAGTACCTTAACCGGAATCCGGGGACCTGTTTTGTGGCGGAGGAGGACGGCCTTATCCGGGGGGTTATCCTGAGCGGCCACGACGGAAGGCGGGGTTATATCCACCATACCGCCGTGGACGCCCTGTACCGCCGCCGCGGCATTGGAAAGGCCCTGCTTGACGCGGCGCTGGGGGCCCTGAAACGCGAGGGTATCCACAAAGCGGCGCTGGTGGTTTTTACGGATAATGCGGCGGGCAACGCCTTCTGGGAGAAAAACGGATTTACCCTGCGGGATAAGTTGTTTTACAGGAACAAGGTGATAGACGGGGAATGTGAAGCCCGGCTTCAGTAAGTTCCGGCGGCAAGCAGCCTTTCTTATGGATAATAGATGAGCTTGTTCCGAAAGCTGAAATTTTGGAACAACAACCTCTTAAAAATTAAAAATTACCGGTTCCAGCTTGGAGGGAAAGCAAATATGAAGTATCATTTTGGGGATGTATAGCGTTGGAATTGCCTATCTTCTCTGGTTCCTTTCCGGTTGTGGGGTTTTGGGTTTCCATCGTTTTTACCTGAGGAAGTTCCGTACGGGACTTCTGTGGATGTTTAGCGGCGGTTTGCTTATGGTGGGGGCAATATACGATTTTTTTACCCTCTCCGATCAGGTACAAATAGCAAATATGCGCCTTATGTTGAATGATCCGCAGTTCAAAGGGGGCCGGCTGAAACCCCGGGGGGCTGAAAATTGGCGCTACGGACAACCTGGAGATCCGCGCCGTTCACAGAAGAAGAATCTGGAACAGAGCATCCTTGGGCTGGCAAAGGAGAACAAAGGTATCCTTACCGTAAGCGAGGTATCCCTGGCGACAGATGTGGAGCTGGAAGAGGTCAAAAAGGCCCTGGATACCCTGGTAAGCAAGGGATTTGCCGAATTGCGGGT
>JAIRNB010000248.1 GCA_031258265.1 Treponema sp.
GATACCTTGGATACCGGTTTTTTAGATCCATGCCGCGTCATTGAAAGGAACCCGCTTTTTGGGCTACCCTGGTGCGGAGGTTTCCATGAAAATCGTTGTCATTGGCGCCCAGTGGGGCGATGAGGGGAAGGGGAAAATTGTTGATTATCTGGCTAACGAGGCCCAGATCATCGTCCGTTATTCCGGGGGCGCCAACGCGGGGCATACCATTGTCATTGGCAACGAAGAATACGCCCTGCATTTGATTCCGTCGGGTATTTTGTACCCCGACAAGGTTGTAATTCTGGGGGCCGGTATGGTGATCGATCCGGTGGCCCTGTTTAATGAGCTAAAGATGCTGGATGACCGGGGTATTGATACCGGCGGCCGGGTGTTAATTTCCGACCGGGCCCACCTGGTGCTGCCCCGGTACATTCAAATTGATAAGGAGCGGGACCTAGCCCGGAAAAAGCCGATTGGCACCACCGGCAGGGGCATTGGTATCACGTATTCCATGAAAAGCGAGCGGGAGGGAATCCGCATTGCCGATCTTTCCTGGCCGGAGAAATTGGAGGAACTGGAGGGCGTGGACCGGGATTTTCTGGCCCCCTTTGCTGAACGGCTCAAGGCTATGTCGGTGGACCTTTCCTCGTACCTGGTGCATCACCGGAATTCCCAGGTTCTTTTTGAGGGCGCCCAGGGGACTCTTCTGGACCTGGACCTGGGGACCTACCCCTATGTGTCCAGCGGCATGTCCAGCGCTGCGGGGGCGGCGATTGGGGGCTGTGTGGGGCCCCGGGCCCTGGACAAGGTGCTGGGGGTCTTCAAAGCCTATTCCACCAGGGTAGGAAACGGACCTTTTCCCAGCGAATTTGATCCCGGTTCGGAGGATGAACTGTGCCGCTTTGTCCGGGATACGGGCAGGGAATACGGGGTTACCACCGGCCGGCCCCGCCGCTGCGGCTACCTGGACCTGGTGGCCCTGCGCTATGCCTGCCTTACCAATTCCATAGATTCCCTGGTGATGACTCACCTGGATGTGTACAACACCATGGAAGAGATAAAAGCCTGCGTGGCCTACCGGATCGACGGCAGGATGGTGGAGAGCTTTCCCGCTTCCATTGAGGCGCTGAATAAGGCGGAGCCGGTGCTTCGCAGTTTTCCCGGCTGGAAAAAACCCCTTGATAATTCTCTGGTCTACGAGGAATTTCCCGTTCAGGCCATGGAGTATATCGAGTTCATTGAACGTTTTTGCGAGACTCCCATTCACATCGTTTCCGTGGGTTACGACCGCAAAGCTACGATTATCCGCAAGAGTCCATGGACAAAATAGTTATTCTGGACTTTGGAAGCCAGACCACCCAGCTTATAGGCCGCCGTATCCGGGACATGGGGGTTTATACGGAGATCCTCCCCGGAGACACCCCGCTGGACGCTGAAGTTCTGGCCGAAACCCGGGGGATCATCCTCTCCGGTTCCCCGGAATCGGTGTACGAGAACGGCGCCGCGCCGGACAGGGCGGTCTATGAATGCGGCCTCCCCCTTCTGGGGATCTGTTACGGCCTCCAGCGGATGAACTACGATCAGGGGGGGCTGGTGGAGCCCCTGCCCCGGCGGGAGTACGGCCGTATCGGCGTTACCATTACGGAGGCTGAAGATGCCGGAAACGGCGGCGCTGCCAATGCCGCCGCGATCCGCCGCTTTTTAGAGGGCTTCCCTTTGAATAACGGGACGCGGCGTTTTACCGCCTGGATGAGCCACGGGGATACCCTGACCCGCCTGGCCCCCGGTTTCCGCGCCTATGGGCTCAGCGATACCGGCTATCCCGCGGTGCTGATCCACGAAGAGCGCCCCTGGTTCGGCCTCCAGTTTCACCCGGAGGTGACTCACTGCGAGGGGGGGGCCGGAATCCTCCGGGCCTTCGTGTTCGCGGTCTGCGGCGCCGGCGCCGGCTGGACCATGGAACGCTATGTTCAGGAGCTGCGGAGTTCCCTGGCGGAGCGGGTGGGCGATAGTCCGGTGCTGCTCCTCATCTCCGGGGGCGTGGATTCCACCGTGGCCGGAGCCCTGCTCCTGGCGGCCCTTCCCCCGGACCAGGTACACCTGATGTACATGGACACGGGGCTTATGCGGAAGGATGAAACCAAAACGGTCAAGGCCGCCCTGGAAAAACTGGGGGCCCGGCATCTGCATATCGTGTACTGCGGGGAGGAATTTCTTTCGGCCCTCAAGGGTCTGGCTGAGCCGGAGGCCAAGCGTAAGGTTATTGGGGATCTGTTTATTACGATCCAGGAGCGGGAGGTCCGGGCCCTGGGGCTGCCGGATAGTTATTTCCTTGCCCAGGGGACCCTCTATACGGACCTCATCGAATCCGGCAAGGGGGTGGGTAAGAAAGCCCAGCTTATCAAGAGCCACCACAATGTGGGGAGTCCCCTGGTGGACGCTAAACGACGGGCGGGGCGGATACTGGAG
Source organism: Treponema sp. (assembly GCA_031258265.1). Lineage (GTDB taxonomy): Bacteria > Spirochaetota > Spirochaetia > Treponematales > Breznakiellaceae > JAISFT01. Next base: position 2,452 of record JAIRNB010000248.1, read on the forward strand.
CCCCTGGACCGGCTGTACAAAGATGAGGTCCGCCGCCTTGGGGCCCTGGTGGGGGTGGATCAGGAGGTCCTGCGAAGGCACCCCTTCCCTGGTCCGGGGCTGGCGGTCCGTATCCTGGGGGAAGTGACCGCGGAAAAATGCGATATTCTGCGGGAAGCGGACGCTATTTTTATCGAGGAACTTAAAAGCCGCCGTTCCGCCGAAACGGGCAATAGTTTTTATGATGATATTTGGCAGGCCTTCGCGGTACTGCTGCCGATCCGTTCCGTGGGAGTGGCGGGGGATGTCCGCAAATACGGCTGGGTCCTGGCCCTGCGGGCCATCACCAGCGCCGACGGCATGACCGCCGATGTTTATCCCTTCCCCGCCGCCGATCTTCTGGAAATTTCCACCCGCATTACCAATACGGTTAAGGACATTGGCCGGGTAACCTACGATATTTCAAGCAAGCCCCCGGCAACCATAGAGTGGGAGTAGGGAAGTAGTTTTGGGCCTTTGTTTCCCGCCACCGTGACAGACAGCGTTGCAGGAAGGTCGCGATGCCTTCTTTGGATTAAAGTCTGTCCATAATTCCATAATAATATAGATACATTATGGATTGGTTCCATTGAAAAGTTAATGAACTGCGTCCTTAAACGACTCCGAACCGGGCGCTAAATGTATATATACTCCATCTCCTTCATTGTGCAAAGGATGAATAGTTACGAAATTTTTGTAATTTTTCTTGACGCGGGTCAATTTACATGATAGAATACTGACGGGTTCAAATATAAACTGTTCTTTG
>JAIRNB010000376.1 GCA_031258265.1 Treponema sp.
GCTCAAAAACATCGACACGCGGGCTACCCGGAGGAAATAGCTATTTTTTCCCGAACAAGCTCGCCGATGATTTCCGCTGGGGTTTTATGTTCGGCTTCGGCAGCGGACTTGATGTATCCCGCGGAGAACTGATCCAGAATTACCATGCGGTCGCGGCGCTCGGTAAAAAAACCTCCCGGTTTGCCCGCGACATCGGGCGGATTTCGGGTTACTTCATCATCCAACGCCCAGGCTTCTTCTTCGGTCATACGTGCCATTTCTACCTCCTAAAATCCCACTAGGGGAAGATATTTCTTTGTACATTTCATCGCGTGAAATATATTGACGGTATCGTTGTCAACACAGTTATACATTATCTCAAGTAACCGCCGCTTGTTATCATATCCAATGACCAGATATTTATTCATAAAGCCTTCCAAAAGGTCTTCGTAAAGCGGATGTGTTACAGCCCGGCGTATGTCTGCTTCACTTATGCCATGCCTGAATGCCGCTTCGTTGAATTCAATACCATCGTCCATGCCCCAAATTGTACCACATCCCGCCTATTACCGCAAGAAAACATCGCGCGGGCTGCTGCGCCCGCCTTCCGGCGCCTTTGCGCTACCCGGATGATTTCCGCTGGGGTTTTATGTTCGGCTTCGGCAGCGGACTTGATGTATCCCGCGGCGGTATAAAATTGCTGGAAGAAGAGAACAAAAATTTGGATAAAATTATTTACGAGAAATAAAGAACTCCGCCGCAGAGCACTAAACTTGACCCACGTTGCGTTGTATTAGACCCCCCGCGAATAAAAACGGCACGGGTGTCCGGCAGCTTTTGGTTGCCCGCGATGAACGGGCTGCCGAACAAGTTCCCTGTATCACCTCTGGCAGGTTGACCGTTTTATGTGGTACACTGGCCCCATGTCTGAACCTAGCCCCCTGTTTCTTATAGATGCCTATGGCCTTATTTACCGTTCGTATTTCGCGTTCATGACCCACCCCCTGCGGAACGGCCAGGGGCGTAACGTGTCCGTCCTGTTTGGCTTTGCCCGGACCCTGGTAAGCCTGATGGACGAGGGAGTTTCCGGCGTTTCCGGATTAACGGAGCGGGGCTTTTGCCTGGCCGCGGCCTTCGACTCCCGTACCCCCACGTTCCGGCACAAAATGTACGACAAGTACAAAGCCACACGGGAAAAGGCCCCGGACGATCTTCACGATCAGGTGCCGCTGGTAGAGGAATTGTTGGAAGCCCTGGGGGTAAAGGTCCTGCGCGCAGACGGTTACGAGGCAGACGATATTATAGCCACCCTGGCCGCCATGTGCAGAAAGGAAAAGCGCCGCTGTTATATTATTTCCAGTGACAAGGACCTGCTCCAACTGGTGGGGGAGGGAACCTGGGAACTGCGGCCCCGTAAATCGTCGGGTACCGGCGGCGGAACGGGCAGCGGCCCCGCCTATGAACTTGTGGGCCCCGGCGAGGTCAAGGCCGAGTGGGGCGTTGCCGCCGCTCAAATCCTGGATATTCTCTCCCTGGCCGGTGACAGTTCCGATAACATTCCCGGGGTAAAGGGCATCGGGGAAAAAACAGCCGCCAAACTTATGGCCCGCTATGGGTCCCTTGATGGAATCTACCGCAATATTGCCGCCATCGAGGGGAGTACCGGAAAAAAACTGGCGGAGGGGAAAGAGAACGCCTACTTTTCAAAAAAACTCATCACCCTGGAGGATAAGGTCCCCCTTTCCGTTAAAAGTATTGATGAGTTTTCCGCCGGAAATCTGGATCGCGCCGCCGCCGCCAAAGTTCTGTACCGGGAAGGTGTGCTGCAAATAGCCCGCAGGCTGGATAAAGACTCAGGCGGCCCTGCCCAGGATACCGGGGGGGATAACCCGGCCTCCGGCGGCACAGGTTCCGGGGAGTTCCCACCGCCGGGAGGCGTCCGGCCGGCCAGGATTCCCGCCGGGCTGCGGGGGCCCGGAACGTACAAGACACTGTTGGATATGGCAGAACTCAAGACCCTCCTCGCGGCCGCGCAAAAGCAGGGCCTTATGGCCCTGGATTTTGAAACTGACTCCCTGGACGCCTGGAATGCCCAGCCCATCGGGATTTCCCTGGCCCTTAAACCCAAAGAGGCCTTCTACGTGCCGGTAGCCCCCCATGCCCGGCTCCACGATGAAGACGCCTCCATGCCCGAAACTTCCCCGCCCCAGGACAACCCGGAGGGGCCGGCCCCCTTTTTGGACCCGCAACAGGTACGGGAACTCCTGGCCCCCCTCCTGTCCGATTCCTCTATGACCATCGCGGCCCATAACGCCAAATTCGATTACAAGGTAAGCCGGGGCTGGGGTATCCCCCGCTGGAACTGTAAAATTTGGGACACCATGGTAGCCGCCTGGCTTGTGGAGCCGGAGCGGAACAACTACTCCCTGGATTCCCTGGCGGCTTACCATTTGGATTACCATGATGCCCTGGCCTACAATGTTGTGGTTCCCAAGGGCAGCGCCTTTGACGCGGTATCGCTGGAGACCGCCACACGGTATTCCGCCGAAGACGTGGACCTCTGCCTTAGGATGAAGGAGTACCTTGACCCGGCCCTTGGAGAGGGAGAGACCCGTGGAATCTTTGAAAATCTGGAAATGCCCCTGCTCCCCATCCTGGCGGAAATGGAAGGGGAGGGCATCAAGATTGAGCCCAAGGTTCTTAAAGATTACGGTGAAGAACTGGGAACCGAACTGGTCCAGGTGGAGAACGATACCTACCGCCTGGTAGGACACCAGTTCAACCTGGGTTCTCCCAAGCAGCTTCAGGAAGTGCTGTTTGTTGAACGGAAGCTGAAAAGCGGCAAAAAGACAAAAACCGGCTACTCTACCGATATGGCGGTGCTGGAAGAACTGGCCAGGGAAGATCCGGTGCCCGCCCTCATCCTGCGCCACAGGACCCTGTCAAAACTTAAATCCACCTATGTGGATGCCCTGGTGGAACAGGCGGACTCCCAGGGCAGGCTTCATACCAATTTTATGCAAACCGGTACCGCCACCGGGCGGCTTTCCAGCAAAGAACCCAATCTGCAGAACATCCCGGTCCGTGCTGAGGAGGGCCGCCGGATACGCGCGGCCTTTGTGGCCCGTCCGGGGAACCTCCTTATCAGCGCGGATTACAGCCAAATAGAACTGGTAATTCTGGCCCACCTTTCCGGGGATAACAACCTGGTTTCAAGTTTCCGGGAAGGTAAAGATGTCCATGCCCGTACCGCCTCCCTCATCTTCGGCGTGGACGAGGATCAGGTGGACAGCGGCCAGCGGCGCATCGCCAAGACCATCAATTTTGGGGTCATGTACGGCATGAGCGCCTTCCGCCTGGCCAATCAACTGGATATTACCCGTACCGAGGCGGCGGCTTTTATTGACGCCTATTTTAAAACCTACTCCGGGGTCAGCCGCCTTATCAACGAACTCGTCGCTAAAACTGAACAGACCGGTTACGCGTCTACCATTCTGGGAAGGCGGCGCTATATTCCGGCCATTAACTCCCGGAACAAGACCGAAAAGGCGGCGGCCGAGCGGGTGGCGGTGAATACGCCCATTCAGGGTTCTGCGGCGGACATTGTTAAAACCGCCATGCTCAAGGTGGATCGGGCGCTGTCCCATAGTCCCGCGAAACTGCTCCTCCAGGTTCACGATGAACTTATCCTGGAATGCCCCAGGGCGGAGGCCCCCGCCGCGGCGGAACTTGTACGAAAGGTAATGGAAGAGGCGGTTACCCTTTCACTGCCCCTGCGGGTCAGCGTGGAGACCGGCAAACGCTGGGGAGATTTTCATTAAAAAGGGGGGAGGCAACTTTGTTGCCCAGCCTCCCCCCTCGCTCCAGCCCCTGCGGGTCTTACGCTACCCCCCTCTGCGGGGGTTTCCCACCCCCGCGCCCCCGGAGGCGAACCCACGGGGTTCGCCCAACGCCCCCGGGTGGCGCCCCGCCAAACCAATGATCAACAAAAAATTCATAAAAAAGTCAAAATCCCCTTGACTCTGTTTGTCAAAAGCTGGTATACTACCTTATTGTGGGAAATAAAGCCGGGTAGCAAACCGGACGTATAGCTGCCAGTGGCGGAGAAGGAAATATTCGGCATGTACGGCGTAACATATAATCAAACCCCCCGGCGCGTTTTCGCCTTCCCCGTGTTATTCCCCGTTAATTGCTCATTCATTGTTAACTATTCATTTTTA
>JAIRNB010000393.1 GCA_031258265.1 Treponema sp.
TGCGGCCCAAAAATGGCATCCATGCCATTTTTGGGCTTTACGTTTTTGCGAAGCAAAAACGTATACATCTGTTACAGCCGGCATCCTTGCCGGCAGGCTGTACATTAGACCCCTGTGGCACCGCATAGCGCCAATAATTTCCCAGTGTTGAACTAATGCGCCTCCGCTTTAGTGGAGGCAGGGCGCGTGCGGCCCAAACCGCAGGTTTGGGCTGGAACTAAAGCCAAAAGCCGAAGGCTGTATTAACCCATGCGTCCCGGTTTTAACGCATGGGCGCACGGAGGAAAACAGTGGTCCAAAACCGGCGCATGAATCATCGGAGGGCAAATGCCGATGTCCCAGGACGGTTTTTTACCGGAATGCGAAAGCTTGACAATACATTATGGTCCACCGATATTTTAATATAGAATGACAAAATTTTACGGTAAGTTAAATTGTCTTAAATTGTTAAGGAAGGATTTTATGAATTTTTTGGGTGATCTTAAGATAGCAGCTTTTGCACTGGTCCTGATCCTGGGTTTCCTGCCCATCCTGGGGGCGCAAACCACACCATCGGTTAGCCCTGCTGATGTATGGGATCTATTGCCTGAATCCCGGGATCTCCACTTCCCCGAATCCAGTACCAGCAAAGCCACCGCCGGGACCCTCAGCGGGGACCCGGACGCCTTCATGTCCCCCGTGGACTGGTCTTCCATCGAGAACATGGAAAGCACCTATATCCTGGGCGGAGTAGACGAGTGGGGCCTTGCCCTGGGTTTCGCCAAGAAGTTTGGCAAGCTCTACCTGGGGGCTTCGTATTCAGGGGATCTTATCGATGAGATCTACCGCCGGATTACCAACAAAGAGTTGAACGCTTTTTCAAAGGTTGATCGGAAAACGGATGGTACTCCCGGGAGTTTTAGTTCTGCTTTTTTGAATCATGATGAAATTCCCGAAGGCTTGGCGATTAGTAACAATGATGTCAACGTCATTATTGGCGCAGGGGTCTTTGGCCTTCGCCTGGGCTTTGCCGAGTATATCCGTTCGGTACAGAATACCTCGGATGCCCCCTACTGGGGTTTGGAGGACAGCCTGGAAAGCAGTCTGAAGCCCAACTTGGAACTGGGCTTTAACATTCCGGCGGAAAAGGTGACGATCAAACCCTCCCTTCGGGCCGCCCTTGACATTCATCAGTTTAGGTCCCGGCTTGGTTATCTTGTAACAGATGTTGGTACTCCTGCTAACCCGCAAGCTCCTACTACCTATTGGGTAGTCCAGACTGATGAGATTAACTTTGTGGAACCCTCAGTCGGCCTTACCGTTGCTGTGGAATTCGCCGTTTCCGATACCGCTTCCATGGAATTTGCCCTGGAAGGGGATGGAGTTTTCAGACTTTACCGGGGTAAGGATGATCCGGATCGTATAAATACTGGTATAATCTATGGTGATGTTTCAAGTGGGTATCCTTCCCATGCTCTGAATATACCTTTTCCGTCGGGCACATCGGTATCACTGCCGGGTGATTTTACTACTATCCCCTTGGATTTCCAGATCACCGGGGCGCCCAGTTTCGCCTTTACCGGCGACATCACTGATCGTATCACCCTGGGGGTGAAGATAGCGATTGACAGCGGTTTTGGCATCCGGACGATTGAGACAGAATATACCGGTGTGGGGACGGAATCTTCCACCGTACTGACTATCTCCGCCGCCCCGGATCTGGCCCTGGGGGCAAGCTTCCACCTTATCCCCGACCACTTCTCCCTCCACGTCGGCATCGGGGTTCAGCTTTTCTCCTATAAACGTGCGGCTACTACCTTTGAAGTTCCAGCCGGGGGGACTGTGCCTGGTAAAGAAACTACCTCGACATTCAGCTTGCCCTCTGCCCGCATTGGCGGTGGTCTTACGGTCAACCTTACCCAAGCGGTGGCCCTGGATGCCATGGCCTTCTCCTCCGGTTTGGACTTTGACTCCACCAAGTTCAACCTTATCCTTACCATAAAGAAGTAGTTTTGCTTTTCTTCCCAAGACTCCCCGGAGCGGGCCATGGTTCCCGCCGGTGGGTTTTGGGTTTTTTATTTGCAGTGGGGTCTGCTCCCCAAGAACCCGCTGATGCGAGGGAGAGCTCGCGGGGGAGCTTTAGGGCGGTTAAAATTGGCAACACCAACAAAAATTGGTAGTAGACCCCACAAGTAAATAATTTCCTTTTGTATTACCGGGGGGCCAGCGACATCAAGGCATGGCGGGATTTGTCATTTTCAGCTAACCCGGAGATCAGTAGTAATACTCCGCAGGCTTACGGGCATTTTGCCAGGGAGAGGTATCGTTTCTGATAATGACAAGAATATCGCTTAGATTCCGCCTGGCGATTGTAGCTAGCTCGCTTGGGTTCTTGTAACGTTCCAGAGCCGCCCTAATCCGGGGCAGATCCTCGTTCAAGTAACGATCCTTTAGCCGGTTAAGTTCCGGCGATACATCGTCCGGCAGCGACAGGGCAAGCGTCTCAAATTTCGCTATATTTTCTTCGGTGTAGTTATCCACATTGTAACGCCGGATCAGGATGCCGTTGCTGAATTCCACCTGCAGCATATATTCCAGTTCCATGGCCGTCCGGACCGCCGGGGAAATATCCTCAAGCTGGCCATTAGGGACAATCGATTGAAATGTGTAAAAATTATTCGGGGCCAGCCTGGCGTAATCTACTTCAAAAAAAGGACTCATGGGCACAAGGCCAAGGCTAAAGGCATGGTTTATGCCGTAAAGGACCGATATTGCCTTTTCCGCCCCGTTTGTTTTGCGGAATTTGACGTTTGCGGTACTTCTGAACCCCGCGTTTTTAAGCAGGTCTTCTTTTATGAATTGTTCTCTATCGCCGGAAAGCCCGTTAAGCCTGATTAAAATATAGGCTTCGGTCAGTTCAGGGGGGAAGTGCGACCGGGTATCATAGAACGTAACCCCCTCCGTGCTTCCGTAATCCTGGTAATCTTCTTCGGTTTGGGTCGGTAAAACGCTGTCCGCCGGACCCTCCGCAAAAGCGACCTGATATACAAATAATGCCAATACAAACAGTATTTTTTTCATTTGCCGCCACCACAAAACCCATACTAACACATTCCCATTACGCCGTCAACAAGCCGCTTTTTCAAATAAAACTCCCATACATGGCGTATATCCAGCCAATAACCCCATACATATAGCGTTCTCCGGGCGTTCTTCTAGCGGCCCCAAAGCCCCCGCCCCGCCTGGCGGGCTTCCTGTTCAAAACGGCGGAATTCCTCGATGAACTGGAAGCTGTAGCTGGTGTAGGCGTGGGCGTAACCTTCCCGGATAAGGGCGGCGTTGTGGCAGGTTCCGCCGGAATCGAATATGTAGGCCAAAAGCCGGCCATAGCGGTCCCGCAGGTCCCAGTC
>JAIRNB010000013.1 GCA_031258265.1 Treponema sp.
CAGGGGTCCCTGTCCGTAGCCTCCACAGGCGGTCTGGCCCCCCCTTCACTTCAAAGCCGGGCTTCGCCCGGCTTTTCCGTTCACCCCCCAAGCGCTGCGGATACAGCCTTCGGCATCAGTCCAACACTGGGGAATTTTCTGGCGCTAGGCCATGCCACAGTGGTCTAATAAACAACCTGCGGTTGTTTGTTCTTGGCCTTTCGCGCAAGGGATTGTAGGGGGCGCGAAGCGCGCCACCGCAGTCCCGCCGGAGGCGGGACGAGGAGGCCGGAGCGGGTATGAGACCCGCGGAGCCCCGGAAAGCCCGGTCCCCGCCCTTGCGGGAGCAAGGGCGGGGATGCGCCCAAAAAAAAGAAAGAAAAAAAATCCCGCTTTGTCTGTCCTGTCCCCGCCGGGTCCGCATGGGTGGTCATTGACAACGAATCCTTCCTGGAGAATCATATAGCATGTCCCTTGATCTGCCCCTGAGGACGCTGCCTTTTAGGGCATTTGTGGAAAATCCTATATTTTTGTCCTCTTTTACCAGTTTTTTGACGGCCCAGTTGATCAAAACGGTTATTATGGCCCTCCGTTTCAGAAAAAAAAGCGCCAAGGAGCTGATCGAGACCCTGGTTTGGCGTACCGGGGGTATGCCTTCCAGCCATGTGGCCCTTGTTTCCGCTATGGCGGCTTCTACCGCCCTGGCCGAGGGCGTTGGTTCCAACCTTTTTCAGATTTCCCTTTGGTTTGCCCTGGTGGTTATCCGGGACGCCCTGGGGGTAAGGCGTTCATCGGGGCTCCAGGCAAGGGTTCTCAATGTGCTGGGCAAGCAGGTGACGGATCGTTTGGATGTGGAATTCCATCCCCTCAAGGAAGTCCACGGGCATACTCCCCTGGAAGCGGTGGTGGGGGGCTTGCTGGGTCTTTTTATTGCCATAGCCTTTGCGTTTTTGTAGGCCCGCATGAGTAAATTTTATGCCCCTGTCCTGTTTCTCTGTTCCCTTACCCTGGGGGGCGTTTTGTTTTTCTTTTCCCTGCGCGGCCTTCCCGCCTCCGGCGGGGGCAGGCTGGAGGGTTACGCCGCCCTGGCCCTGGGGGAGAATGTCCCGGACCGGGAGGCCGCCGCCGCCCTGGAGGCGGCTCTGGGCCGGCCCGTGGTGTCGGAATCTTCCCAGTGGGTGTTTCTGAACAATTTTGAAGGGCTGGAACGGGTCCCCCTGGGGGATTACGAAGGCCGTTTGGAGCCTTTTGATCCCCGGCGGGACGGTTACGCGGAAAAACTTATGAATTTTTTTGTCCGGGACGGGCGGCGCTGGTTCTTTATCCCCCTGGACAGAAAACTTTTTGGTTCCCTGCCGCCCCTGAATCCCGGGGAACAGCTTAAAAAGAAGATCGCCGCCGCCCTGGATACGGCTTCTCCCGATCCTTCCGCTGTTTCCTTTTCCTCCGATGCCTTTTCTTCCGCTTCTTCTTCTCCCGGCGGCTTTTCCCTGTTGATGAAGTCCGGGGGCCGCTCCCTGGGCTTCCTGGTCCTCCTCTTTGTCCTCTCCTGCGCCGCCGCCCTGGTGTTTCCCCCGGGAAACCGGCGTTTTGGGGCCCGGCAGGGTCCGGGGGGGAACGGATTCCGGCGGATTCGCGGTTTTTTCCGCCGTTTTGCCGGAATTCCACCGGAGCGGCGGCGGCTTCTCCTTCAGGCCCCCCTGTTGTTCCCCCTATGCCTCTGGGGGGCGCCGGGTTTCGCCTTTATCGTCCTGTCCCTGTTCCTGGGGGCCCTGCTGGCCGATCCCCTGGTGGAATGTTGGATTCGCCTTTTGGGGAGGGGGCCCAGGGTTAAGCGGCGGGCCGGGTTCTACCGGTTCCGGTTTTTTTACGCCCTTCCCCTGATCCCCTTCCTGGTCCTTATTCCCTGGGTGGGCGCCATGCCGCCCCTCTGGGTTTCCCTGAACTTCCTGGGCTTTTCACTGTTTTACTTCTGTTCCCTGGGCCTTGAGATCCGCCGGAAATTCACCTGTCCCCCGGTTCGGGGGGGCGGGCCGGAGCCTAAGCGGGGGCCGGGGCTGCGGAGGCCGGAAGGGGGGCCGGGCCGGAGGCCGGAGGGGGAACCGGGCCGGAGGCCTTCCTTCTACGGTCCCTGCCGTTTTGTACCCCTGCCGATTCTTCCCTTCCGCCTGCCGGTGAATCCCCTCCCCGCCCTAAAGAGGCCGCGATCCGGCGCGGGGGGGGTCGCAAAATCCGGGCGGGGCGGAGGAGCCGCGGAGATGGGCGGGGCTTTCCCCTTTGGGAGGAAAAGCCGCGGCCGCAGGGGGGAAGGTCTTGCGCTGCCCTTTGCCCTGGCCTCCTGTCTGGCGGCCTTTGCCGGTTCCCTGGGGGGGGATGGTTTTTACCCCCGGCCTTCCATGTCCCCGGATTGGCCTTCCCTGGTGGGGGAGGAGGATTACCGGGCCCATGTTTTGTTTCAGACCGGTTTTGCCCACCGTTCTTTGCAGATGCAGGCCGGGGGGCCGGCGGAGGATCCGGGGTATTTTCGCTATACCAGGGGGGAAGACGGCCTTGTGACGGAGGCTTTGCCCCTTTCCAGGGAAGCTCCGGAAATTCCCCCCTTTCCCCTGGCGGATCTGAGCAGGTTCCTGGAGAACTCCGGGGAAGAGGCGGAGATTCGGGGGGCCGGAATTTCCCTGCGGCCGGACATGCCCCTGGCGGATCTGGTTTCCCCCCTGTTGGTCTTTTTTTTGGTTTTTCCCGGCCTTGCCGCCAGGGGCAGAAGCTGGAAAAGGGTCCCCGCTTATTATGATAAACGGATAGCCGCCTGATGAACGTGTATTCTTTCCCCCGGGGGGGGATTTCCTATGAAGATTCCTCGGTCCCCCAGCGGGACTCCAGCGTGGTGGCCTTTCTTCCCGCCATTTCGGTTATTCCCCTGGTACAGGAGGGGGGGGGCCGGGTTTCGGCGGTGGTGTCCGTCGGGGACACCGTAAAAGAGGGGATGCTTATTGGCTGGGGTTCCCCCAATGTCCACGCCACGGTGCCCGGCAAGGTGATCCGCAGGGTTTCCTGGAAAAATGTCCATGGCCGGGAGATCGAAGCCCTGGTGATCCGCATGGGGGGGTATTTCGAGAAGCTGGGCAAAAAAGAGGAGTCCTTTCCCTGGGAGAGTCTTTCCCCCCAGGATCTGCGGCGGCTTATTTCCGATTTCGGCATTGTGGAAATGGAGGGTTCCGGCCGCGCCGCCGCCCAGATGCTCACAACGGCGGCGGACCCCCGCAGGGGGCTTAGCCTGGTAGTCCGCTGTGTCTTTGACGATCCCTGGCTTGCCGCGGACTATGCGCTTTGCCGGGAACGTTATAAAGAGGTGGTGGAAGGCAGCCTTATCGCCGCGGCCATAGTCAGGGCGGCTCGTATTGTTTTTGCCTTTTCCCGGGGGGAGCGGGAGCTGGGGGATCTCTTTCTCCGGGAAGCCGGGGACGCCTATCCCGTTTCCCTTATGCTTACCGGTTCCCGTTACCCCCAGCGGAACCGCCGGGAACTGGAACTGGCCCTGCGGAACTACGAAAAAAAGGAACAGGTTCCCCTGGGTTCCCTTCTGATGCTGGGACCGGCGACTCTGGCGGCCATCCACGATGCGGTGCGGCTGCGGAAGCCTATTTTGGACCGCTATGTGGCGGTGGGCGGTTCTGCGGTTAAAAAGCCCCAGGTAATGCGGGTGCGTATCGGAACCAGGATCGGCGAAGTTTTTGCCGGCTGCGGGGGATTTGTGGGTAAACCCCGGTGCATTGTCTCCGGTTCCCCCCTGCAGGGCAGAATTGTGACGGACCTTGACGAACCGGTATTGAAAACCAGTTTCGCGGTCTCCGCCTCCCTGAACGGCCAGGCCGGGGCTTCGGGAACCTGGAACTGTATCGGCTGCGGGGAGTGCCGCCGGGTGTGCCCGGTGGGGCTCGATCCTGAGGAACTCTACAAAAGTTTGGCCTCCGGCCTGGCGGGGGGGAAGGAAGCCAGGGAATCCCGGCATTTCTGCCACGGCTGCGGCTGCTGTGAACTGGTCTGTCCCTCCCGGCTTCCCCTTGCCGGGGTAATTTACGATTCCCAGGGGGACTTTTCCTGATGCCGGAAATGGAACAACCCCAGATAAATCTGGCCCAGCCCACGGCTCTGAGGATGTGGATGATCTCCGGCTGCGCCCTGGGGGCGGCGATCTACTCGGCGGCGGGAGACGGGTTTGCCTCCCTGGGCATTGCCATCGCCGCCCTGGGGGCGGCGATGTTCGCCGAGGCCCTGGCCCTCCATTTCGGCAGGCTCTGGAAGGACTCCGAGGGCCCCGCGCCGCCGGAGGGGGCCGGGTTCTCCGGGGGGGATAAGCGGATTGCCGGCGGTAAAATTGCCGATGGAAGCGCCGCCGCCTCGGCCATGATCTTTGTCCTCCTCCTCCCCAATTCGGTGAATCCCCTCTACGTCATCCTGGGGGCCTCTTTTGCCATGCTCCTGGTAAAGTTCAGTTACGGGGGCCTGGGGGCAAACTGGGTAAACCCCGCCCTGGGGGCCTGGCTCTTTCTCCGCCTTTCCTGGCCCGGCCTCTTCAGCCAGATTCAGGGCTTTAGTTCCGGCGGCGGGGGCGGCCTTGACGATGCCGTCAGGGGCTTTTTCAACAAGACGATCCTTGCCTTCACCGGCGCGGAACTTCCCTCCGGCTATGTGGACCTTTTTCTGGGGCTGCGGGGGGACGGGATCATCGCCGACCGGGGACTCCCCCTGTTGATCCTGGGGACTATCCTCCTCAACGCTGTCCAGGTTAGCCGGGCCTTGATCCCGGCGCTGTACCTGGCGGTCTATTCCCTCCTGGTCTGGGCCTTCGGCGCCCTTCCCGGCGGGGGCGGTTTTTGGGAAGGGGATATTTTTTATTGCCTGTTTTCCGGGGGGACCCTGGCGGCGGCCTTCTTCCTGGTCTCCGATCCGGTGACGGGGGCAAAGACTTTTCCGGGGAGGCTGGCCGCCGCGGTCCTGGCGGCGTTTCTTGCCTTCCTGTTCCGCTATCCGGGGGCCGATCACTGCGGCGCTTTTTCCGCCGCCGTCCTGGTTAACGCCGTGGTCCCCATTATCAGAATGATTGAAGGCCGCCGGAATCCTAATCCGGCCTCCGGCCAAAGGAGGAACCGGTGAAAGAACTCAGGGACAGGGCCATAAGGGCCGGCTGGATCGCCGGACTCCTCCTGGCGGGGTGGTTCCTCTGGTTTTTTACCGCTTCCCCCAGGGAAAACAGCTTGAAACATCAGGTAAATTTGATTTTAAATTCCCGGGGAGAGGATTTCAGGCTGGGCGATCCCCTGCGCCGGGGACGGGCCCTGATCCCCCTGGGAACCGAATTTAGCCTGGAAAGCCCGGCGCCGGACCCCGGAGGAGAGGGCGGATCCCGGAGCTTCCTCGTTTTTCCCCTGGTCTCCGGGGGAAGCGTCCTAAGCTGCGGCGTCCTTATCGATTCCCAGGGCAAGGTGGAGCGCTTTATCCCCCTGGGCGCCCACGGGGAACAGGCTTTTGAACGAATACCCAGGGGTATCCTGGATGTCTATATCCGCCGTGTCGAAGGGGAAGAAAAACCGTGAAGTTCCAGTCCCCCTCCCATCCGTTTTGGGGCCTCCAGTCCCCCCTTGCCACCCTGGGCGGGGCCGGCCTCATGATCCTCGGATCAAGTCGCTTTTCCTATGCCCTGGTCAGCGCCCTGGCCCTGCTCTGGGTCTATATCCTCAGCGCCCTGGCCCTGCGGATTCCCTTTCTCCCCCGCCGGGGAAGGGGGGCAATCGCGGTCTCCCTGTCCTCCGTTATCGCGGCTCTTTTTACCCTCATCCTTTTCTTTATTTGCCCCATACTGGCCATGGATTCCCTGCTTTTCCTCATCCTCTGCCCCCTGTGTTGTGTTTCTTCCGGGGTTTTGGAACGGATAGAAAAGTTCGACACCGGGGAGGCGGTTTTTCAGTCCTACCTGGAGGGGATGATCCTTTCGGGTTTGATCCTGGCCCTGGCCCTGATCCGGGAACCCCTGGGTTACGGAACCCTTTCCCTCCCCGGCGGCCGGCAGGGTATCCTGTGTTTTGTCAAATTTCCGGAGGAATCCTTTTCGCCGCTTAGGATTCTCTCCTCATCGGCGGGGGCCTTTTTCCTTCTGGGTTACGGTATCGCCGTATTCCGGCGCTTCGGCGGGCATTTTCCCCTCAAAGAAGGGAGGGCAAAGGGATGATCCGCCTGGCGGCCCTGGGGATCTGCGCTTCCCTGGCGATGAATTTGCTGGTCCAATTCGGCCTGGGTCTTGGCATCCTCGCCGGGGACGAGGAGGATTACCTTCCCGGTTTTTGCCGCGTTTGGGGGCCGGTTTTTTTTGCCGGCCTTTTCTTCCTCTGGCTCTTCTTTACCTATATTCTTAGCCCCCTGGGCCTGGGTTTTTACTGGTATCTTTTGCTTTACCCCTGCAGCGCGGCCCTGGTAAGGGGCTTTGAAGTCCTCGGTTCCAGGGAAGGGATTCTAAAATTTTTCCTTCCCCGCCGGGGCTCCCGCCAGATCCCCCCCCTCATCCGGCCCAAGGGATGGGTGGAATTCCTCTCCCTGGGCCTCCTCATCTCCCTTCATCTGGCCTTGAATCCCCTGGAAGCCCTGTTCCTGGCCCTCGGCTTCAGCCTGGGTCTGATCTTTTCCCTGGCGGTCCTCCGGGAGCTTGGCCGCCGTTCCCGTTTTGAAGGGGTTCCCCCCTTCCTGCGGGGCAGCCCCCTGGCCCTTATTTCCCTGGGACTCCTGTCCCTGATCTTTAGTTCCGCGTCTATTATGTTTTTTAACCTTTCGTGGTAAAGAACTTCGGGGTATAATCTTTCCAGTTTGTAAATAGTAAGTTAAACTTGGGTTAAACGGGGATACTTTGAAAAACACGGCGCAGAATTTACAGATCATCCTGGGTTCCCATGTGCATGTCCCCTATGGCGCAGGGGAAGAAGAATTCGAAAAGGCCTACAGCCTCAGATTAAAACCTTTTATTTCCGCCTTGTACAAATTCCCCCAAATTCCGGGGACCCTCCACTGTTCAGGGGTTTTTCTCAGTTGGGTAGACCGGATGTACCCGGAATGTACCATGTCCATCGACGATCTGGTTTCCCGCAAGCAGGTGGAACTCCTGGGGGGCGGCTTCTACGAGCCCCAGTTCACCCTTATTCCCCTGCAGGACAAGCTTGGCCAGGTGGAGATGCTTACCACCTACCTGCGCAAGCGTTTCGGTAAAAAACCCCAGGGCTGCTGGCTTCCCGCCCTCAGTTGGGAGCAAAACATGGTGGGCCCCCTGTTAAGCTGCGGCATGGCATATACCTTTCTGGCGGAGGAGCGGTTCCGTCTGGCGGGCCTTTCGGGGGAAGACCTCTACGCCCCCTGCCTCAGCGAAGACCAGGGGAAGCTTATCTCCGTGTTCCCCATTTCCCGCCCCCTGGAGACCCTCTTTAAGCCGGGGGAAGGGCTCTCCGCCCCCTTCGTGGAGGCCCTGTTCAAACTGTCCGGGGAACTGCCGGACGCCGCTTCCCGGGTAGTCACGGTCTTCCCGGACCCCTGCCGGTCCATGGCTTCGCCGGGGGAGGCGGAACTTTACTGGTACCGCTTTTTTCAGGGCCTTGCCGCTTCGTCCCTCAACTTTACCACCCCCGGCCGCTTCATCAAGGGCCGGAGGGGCTTCAGGAAGGCGTATTTCCCCGGTTCCACGGACCGGCAGTACCTTATCGACTACCCCGCGGCCAATGGCATCTACGCGAAGATGGTCTTCTCCCACATGCTTATCAACCAGCTCCGGGGCGACAAGGCGCGGAAACACACGGCCCTGGAGGAACTGTGGAAGGCCCAGGCTTACGATGCCTTCTGTCCGGCGGAATCCGGGGGCATCTACCGGGGGGACCTTAGAAAATCCGCCTTTAAGTCCCTGCTGGAGGCGGAGAAGATCACCAGGGAAAACGGCAGCTTTATCCCCTGCCTTATGAATTTCGATTTTGACCTGGATAACGAGGATGAGTACCTCTTTCAGGGGGAGTGGATAAACGGCTACGTCAGGCTGGAGGGGGCGGGCCTCTTTGAACTGGATTACCTGCCCCGGTCCTGGAACTACCTGGATACCTTCGCCTGCCCCCGGAGCCGGCCCTCCGGTTTTTCCGATCTGATTCTTCCGGCCTCCTGTAATACCGCCGCCCTGGAAAACCTGGAGAAAATCCTCGCCGGGCCGGAGATTCGCCGCTGCGCCGGAGAACGTTTTCAGGTAGGGGACATAGACAAGGCCCGCTGCAAGGCCGCCTTCATCCTCCCCGAACAGGATCAGGGACCGTTCCGGTCAATCAGCATGGAAAAAGGCTACCAGCTGCGGAAAGACACCCTCCTGGTAAACTACCGGCTCCGCAGCTCCGGAGAGGGGGAAGAGAACTTCTGCTTTGCCCCGGTGGTGGAACTCTCCTTCCCCGGAGACGGGGAGGAGTACCAGCGGATCTTCGGCGGCGGAACAGGCATCCCTCCGGTCCCGGTGGAGGGGGCCGGAGTCAGCGGAATAAGGTCCCTGAAATTCCATGACATAAAAAACGAAACAATCCTGACCCTGGAAGCGGACAAGACCTTTGACGGCAGGATCATCCCCATTTACTGCCAAATCCCCGGAGAACAAAACCCCCGGGAAGTCTACCAGTCCACCAGGGTGATTCCCCTTTTCAAAGTCCGCCTTCCGCCGGGGGAAAGCTGGAAACTGG
Source organism: Treponema sp. (assembly GCA_031258265.1). GTDB lineage: Bacteria > Spirochaetota > Spirochaetia > Treponematales > Breznakiellaceae > JAISFT01. Next base: position 8,721 of record JAIRNB010000013.1, read on the forward strand.
CCCTCTCCCTCAAATTTACCAACTGAGTGTGTTTCTTAGGCCGTAAC
>JAIRNB010000022.1 GCA_031258265.1 Treponema sp.
TCCGTATGCCCCCAAATTGAAAAATGCGCCCCGGTTTTAACCGGGGCAGTGCGCGCGCGGGAGTTTCGCAGAGCGAAACTCCGGGAATACAGCCGTAGCTTGTTAATTTAACCCCTGCGACATAGCCTAGCGCCGGCAATACCCTAGAGTTAAACCATGCGGCGCAGCTTTAGCCGCATGTGTGCGCGAAAAGCATTGGTCCAAAACCGGCGCGAATACCCATGACAAGGCGCCGGAGGGTAAATGCCGATACCCTGTCCTGTTCCAAAATCTTATTTTACATTTAAAAACCTTGTATTATACTACATTTTAGAGGTGCAGACGGGATACCATGACCGGAACACAGGTAAAACAAAAAAGCCCCATTAACATAGAAGAAGGCGGGAATCAATGAAAAAGCTTAAAATTTATCTTGATACAACCATAATAAGCTATCTTGACCAAACAGAAAAACCGGAACGCATGGCGGAAACCCATAAATTATGGGATAAAATCAAGGCCGGCGAATTTGAAGTGGTCATTTCAGACATTGATATTGCTGAAGTCAATGGATGCAATGAAGAAAAACGCAATAAACTCTACAATTATTTAAGTCAAATTCAATATACCTTTATCAACTCTGATGAAAAATCCGTAGACATTGCTACAAAAATGATTAATTTGGATATTCTCAAGAAAAAAAGCTTTCTTGACTGTCAGCATATAGCCAATGCCATAGTAACAGACTGCGATGCCATTGTTTCATGGAACTTTAGGCATATCGTAAATCATAAAACCATGATGGGGGTAAAGGCAATTACCGCCCTTGAAGGGTATAACGATCTTTTAATTTATGCGCCATCCATACTTGTTGGAGAAGGAGACGGAGATGATACATAACATTCCAAAGCCGGAACTGAGCCCTAATTTTACCATTGATGATATTCACAAAATCAGGGAATGGTACAACGAGCGTCTTAAAGACGCCACTGTGGAGGAACGGTTAGCGGATATTCGGCGGCAAGCTGAACCAGGTATCAAAGAAATTGAAGCGCGGAGAAACAGTGTTTTACAGCCGGCGCCGCCGGAATTGTCTGGAAAAAATTAATACTAAGATGCCCTGTCCTCTCATCCGGGGGTCCGGGGGCAAACTTTCTCAGGTCAGGCTTGCCCCCGGAGAGGGGGCAGCGGAAAAGCGTTTTTGCGAAGCAAAAACCTTTGAAGCGGGGGACCGGCAACGGTAGTTGCCGCAACTTCCCCCCCTCAAAATACAAGGACAATGGAGAACCGCCGGACAGAAAATCCCGCTTATACTTTTGTCTCCGGGTCTTGTCTCCCCAGGATAAGCCCGCCGGCAAATACCGTAAGGGGGGCCACCAGCACGAGGCCGAAACAGCCGACCAGGGTATGAACAACTTCGGAGGAAACCCACACCATGTTGATCACGTTTTCCATGGGGATACCCTGGGCGATGAAGGTCATGATCATGGCGGTGTACTCCGCGGAATAGGCCAACAGCAGGGTTGTACTCATGGTCCCCGCCACATGGCGGGATACGGAGACTCCGCTTTTGATAAGATTGACGCGGCTTATGGCGGGGTATTGTTTCTTGATCTCGTCCATGGCGCTGGCAATATCCATGGAGAGGTCCATCATGGCCCCGGAGGACGCGAGGAAAATGCCGGAAATAAAAAGGTGGGCCAGGTTTAAGTGGGTGTAACCGGAGTAAAGCAGGGATTCGGAAAAGGGCCGTACCGCCCCGTGGATTTTGAACCAGTGGGTAAAGAAGAAGGCCAAGGCGGAGGTTAGGAGGACGCCCCCCATGGCGCCGGCAAAGGCGGTAAGGCCCCGCCGGGTGATGCCCCCGACGAGGAATATGATCACCGCGGTAAGAAGGGCGCTGATGAGTACCGAGGCAAAGATAGGGTCCCAGCCCCGGAGCATGGCGGGGAACAGGACCCGAATCAGGGCCGCCGCGGTAAACACAAAGGAAATGACTATTTTTACCCCCATCCATCCCATGATAAGAACGATAAACGCAAAAAATAAAACGCACAGTAAAACTGTTTTCCCTGTGCGGTAATGATCGTAAACCTGGGCGTGGCGGAGGCCCCCGTCCTCCGAGACGCTTAGTACCACCAGTACCGAATCCCCGGGGGCAAAAATTTTATCCAGTTCGATTTTGCCTATCAGGTTGTTGGAGCCGGAGAACACTTCCCCCTTAAAGGGCCCGGAACGGATCTCCACTTCAAGCTGCTGTTCGCCCTGTTTCACCGGGCCGATGTTCAGGAGGCGTTCGTTGTTTACTTCGACAACCTTCCCCCGGGCCCGCAGGCTGCCGGCGCTTTGGGAGGCCCCCTCAAAGCCCGTGGGAAGGGAAAAAAACAGGGCGGTGAGGAAAACGGAAATAAGGACAAAGGCAATATCCCGGCGGGTTTCCCTTTTTAGGATGCCGGGTTCCGGCGTCATATTTCTTGAGTATTTCCCCCGCATATATTTTCCCCGTCCTTTCGACCGAAGAACTCCGCCGCAGAGCACAGAGCGACGGAGTTCTTCATAAAATTTTATCCGGATCGATCTTCAGGTATTTTGAACAGTTGTTTATAAACCGGTAAAAATACGGGCTGTTGTTTTTTGCCAGCGTAGGTGATACACGGAAAAGGGAAATCTGTTTTTCTACTCCCTTTAACCGGTGTTCCGATAAAAACGTCAGCAGCATGTTATGATTAACCGAATTCAGCATGCTCAAATACCTGGAAACTTTTTTCATATCACTGTTCTCTTTTACCTTTCTGACTATTTCGTCATAATCTACATCATACAATTTTTTTACAATATCCCTATTGATGCTTTCCCCTATTATTATATCGGCCCTGAAATGATTCTTGGTCTCTTCTTCTATTCTTGACGCAATATTCACCACATCGCCTATGTAGGTAACAATGTTATAAACACTGGAATTCATCGCGATCTTTTCCACCGTTCCAAATTCCAGGCCGATGCCAAACCTTATTTCCCTGTTTTTTTTCTCTTTAAACTTAGCACATTCTTCCCTGTTAATTTTGTTGATAATCAGGCTGTAAAGATAACATTTTACCGAAGAATCACCGCCAAAAAAAATTATTATAAAGCCGTCGCCGGTTGAGTTAAAATAAAAATTGCCCTCGTTGTCTATTTTTGAAGCCAAAGACAGGCCGTTTTGGCACAATATTTGAATCAACCTGACAAAAGAGTCATCGTTGTATTGTGAGAAGTACCTTAAATTGTCCGTAAAAGATCTTGTATCAAGGATACAAACCGAACATACCTCTTTTTCCATTGTATCTCTTGGACCTCTTTTTATACCTAAGCGGTCCGCCCGTTCTTACGGACAGACCGCCTTTTTTTACAGGGCGATATTCATGGCGGAGGCCATTTTTTTGAAAATATCGGTGTTGTCGTAATATCCGCTAAAGAGTTCCTGGTGGACCCCCATGGCGAAAGTAGAGACGGGGACTCCGGTATGGGCATAGGAGGTCCAGCCGATGCCCGCGGTCTGGTTCATGATCTGGGTGATCTTCACCGTCAGGGGCTCATAGCCGCCGTAGAGGAGAAACTGGTCCTCCGCCACGGCCCGTTCAATCTCGTCCCCCATGGAACGCTGGAAGGCAAACTCAAGCTGTTCCCGCTGGAATTTCGACAGGCTGTCGTAGTCCAGGCCGAAGGACTCCTCGATTGCCGGAAGGAGGTCCGCCAGCTTTGCCTGGGCCCTGGGGATGTTCTTCTTGTAGGGTGTAAGGACTTCATCGTTAAAGGCGATGAACGACCGTTTCTGCAGGGCCACCCTGTCAAAGAAGGTGTCGTACTGGGTTCCCGCAAAGCCGATGGTCATGCCGCCGGTCTCATGGTCCCCGGTAATGACGATCAGGGTATCCTGGGGGTGGGCCTGGGCAAATTCGACCGCTACCTTGATGGCGTTGTCAAAGGCCAGGACATCGTGGATGGCGGCCCCCGCGTCATTGGCATGGCAGGCCCAGTCGATCTTCCCCCCCTCAACGGTCATGAAGAATCCCTGGGGGTTATCCTGCAGCAATTCAATCCCCTTGCGGGTATAGTCCGCCAGGGAAAGATCACCGGAGGCGCGGTCCAGTTCGTAGGGCATGGAACCGGAATCCTGGAGCTTCGCGTTGACGGCGATAACCTTGCCGGCTCCGGGTCTAAGGGCGTTAAAGGCGTCTTTGGTGTTGATGTAGGTGTAACCCCGTTCCCGCGCCATGCTCAGCACATCCCGCTGATCCTTGTTTTTACCCGTGGGCTGCAAGAGGCCGCCCCCGGCAAAATACTCAAAGCCGCTTTCCACCATCTGGACTTCAATGTCATAGTAGTTGCTCCGGGAAGGAACCTTGGCGAAAAAGCCCGCGGGGGTGGCGTGGTCCAGGGTAACGGAACTTACCACGCCGACCTTCATCCCCGCTTCATGGGCATATTCGGCAATAGTCTTGTAAGAAACCTTCTTCGCCGGGTCCATGTTGATAACCCCGCTCAAGGTTTTGTTCCCCGTGGCAATGGCGGTTACGGCGGAGGCGGAATCGGTGATAAAAGTCCCCGCGTCATAGGTGGTGGTAAGCCCCGACACGGGGAACCTGGTAAAACCTAACCTGGTAATGTTGATGTCCTTGGATGAACGGGCGGTGGCGTACACCTCGGTGGAACTGATCTGCGCCATGGCCATGCCGTCCCCGATAAACAGAAAGACGTACTTTGCCTGCCCCTGCCGGGTGGTGGCGGTATTCTGTTCTACTTCGGCCTTTGCCCGCGCCGCCGCCGGCATGACGGCCGTCAAAGCGAGAAGGGCGGCAAGCCCCATAACGGGTACGGAGATTCTCTCCCCAATTTTGAAAAATTTCCCCATAATGTCCTCTCCTTGGTCTGAAAATTTTAGGCCCCATGGCAAAGCCATGATCCCCGGGAGTTTGCCGGGCTCCGCGCCCAAAGCCGTATTCATAAACCGGATATTCCGGCTTTTTCCGCGCGAAGCGGGGAACTCCTTGGGAAACTACGCTAAAACAGCTATGTTAAGAACCGGTAAAGGGCCGGCAAATATCCGGTGAAATCCCGCCGGGGACTTAGGAATTTGGCGTTAGGCGCGGGATTTGCCGCATTATTAGGAAAGCGGGGCAGAAAGACGAATTTGTCACCGCCATTATGGAGATAATCGTGGACCTTGTAAAAAGCATAAAAGCCCCGGACATTTTTATCGCCGCCCTGGGCGCGGTCCTGGTCTTGTTTTTTTCCTTCAGGGTTTACGGTTCCGGGGGGACCGCGGCGCGGGTACTGGTGGAAGGGGAGGGCCGTCGCTGGGAATTCCCCCTGGACGCTGTGGAAACCGTCAAGGTTGCCGGCCCCCTGGGGGATACAGTAGTAGAACTGCGGGGGAGGCGGGCCAGGGTTATCTCATCCCCCTGTACAAACCAGATCTGCGTTGCCGCCGGGACAATCCATAACCAGGGGCAGTGGATCGCCTGCCTCCCCAACAGGGTAATGATCCGGGTAGAGGGGGAAGCCGGGGGGGAGCAGGAATTTGACGCCGCTTCCTGGTAAGACCGGAGGGGGGCAGGGAGTTCCCGCCCCCCCGGCGGAAAACGACGATAAATCCCGAAAAGCCGCCGGGAAGATTCCCCCGGAGGGGGACGGGGGAAATCACCGGACCCTGGTTTTACTGGGGGCCCTTTGTTTTTTTCTTTCCACCCTGGAATACCTTATCCCCAAGCCCCTGCCCTTCATTCGGATAGGGCTTGCCAATTTTCCCCTGTTGTTAGCCCTGGACCTGCTTTCCCCCGGCCAATTTGCCCTGTTGACCCTGCTAAAGATCGCCGGGGGGGGAATCATAGGGGGGAGCATCTTCTCCTACGGATTCCTATTCTCCCTGGGGGGAAGCGCCGTTTCCTCCCTGGTAATGTACGGCCTGGGGCTTATGCGCCGCAGGGGCGGGGCTTTACGGCCGGGCCTCGCGGGGATCGGCACGGCGGGGGCCCTCTGTTCCACGGGAATCCAGCTTCTCCTGGCCCGTTTCCTTGTTTTTGGCGAAGGGGCGCGGTACCTTATCCCCCCCTTCCTCGCCGCCGCCCTGGTTACCGGTTTCGCCCTGGGACTCTTCTGCGAATACTTCCGCCGCCGTTCCCGCTGGTATGCCCTGCAAAGCGGCGGGGGCCCGGCCCCGGAAACCGGGTTCCCTCCCCCCAGCCCGGCGGGGAGGGAACCCGGCGGAGTGGCAAAGGCCCCGCCAAAGGAGAAACCGCCCCGCCGGGGGGAATTGAAGCGTCAAAAGCGCCGCCAACGCTGGGATTCCCTTTTTGACAGCCGGGAATTGGTAATCGCGGGCTTCCTCGCCGTTCTCCTGTTCCTGTTTAACCCCTCTACCCTGGGCCGGGGGGGGCAGTTCCTGTTTTTCTGGTTCTGCGCCTGGGCTTCCGGGAAGAAAAACCGGCCCCTCATCACCCTTTCCGTCATCGCCGCCGTGATCCTGGTGAATCTTTTAGCCCCCTACGGCAGGGTATTGGCGGAGATCGGCCCCCTGTCCATCACCGCGGGGAGTCTTGCTATGGGCTTCCGCAGGGGGATCACCCTGGAGGGGCTTTTTATGCTTTCCGCCGCCCTGGTCCGGGCTAAAACCCAGGGAAGGCCCGGCCCGGCGGCCCGGCGGGGCGGCGGGGCTCTCCGGCAAGGCTTCAGGAGCTTCCGCCGCCTTCTGGAAGAATCCCTGGCGCTTTTCGCCGCCCTAAATGACGGCAGGGGGCTTATCCGCCCCGGACACATCACCGGGGACCTGGACAGCCTGTTCCTGGGCATGGACAGCCTGTCCCCGGCGGAGCCCTCCCCCCCGGAACCGGGGAAGGCCGGCGCCGGGGAAGGCCGGAGCCGGGGAAGGCTGCTGCTTGCCCTGGGGCTTTTCAGCGTCGCCGTTTTTACGGCGCTGCCGGTGTTTTTTACGGGATAACTGAGTTTGTTCCAAAACCCCGTTAGTTTTGGAACAAACTTTTGAAAAAACCGGAGGCCGTTTCACCGGTAATATGTTTTGTCCGTAATATGTACAAAAAAGCCCCCCGGTGTTATCATAGATTCCGGTATAATTGCAGTAGGAGGATTATATGAAAAAATATTTTCTTAGCTTGGGTATAGTTGTCCTTATGATACTTTCCGCATGCGCGTCAACTCCAAAAGACTTAAGTCCCATAGATCGGGGGCAATATCCGGCGGATATTGCCGCTTCCAAACCGGTGTTTCTTTACATCGAAGGGAATGTCGGTGTTTTTGGCATTGATAATGGCGAACTGGCCTGGGTGAACAAGAACCAAAGGGAGCAATTTGCCAATATTGAGCCGGGACTCCGGGTGTTTCAGGTGGCTTATAATGACGGCAAACTTATGTCGAGTTCCAAGGTAGCCCTGGTGGCCCAACTGGAAGCCGGCAGATCCTACCTCTTAAAGGCCGTCACCGATGCGGAAAATGTCAGTTTTGCCATTGTCCAGTATGAGGACGGGCAGGAAGGCGAAGAAGCCCATTTTTACCTGGTCCGCGAATGAAGAAGCTTTGCGGAATAAAGCCCGGTATTAAGCGGACTGCCGGTTAACCCGGAGTCTCGAATAGGCCAAGAACAACAAGGCCCCGCATTACTGCGGGGCCTTGTTGTTTAAAAGAACCAACCGGGTTCTTGAACAAGTCCAATATTCCGTTTGGTTTCTCAGCCGGTTTCAGCTTCGCCGCCGGCTTCTACTCCACCTTAAAGCGGCTCACCTCTTTGACCAGCACATTGATACTATCCCTGTTGTTGCTGCTGATCTCGTTCACCCGCGTCACCGCCACGTTGATCTGATCCGCGCCGGTTACCATTTCGTTCATCCCGTTGGTAATCTCCTGAGTCGCCATTTCCAGGTTCTTCCCTTCGGTTATAACCTCCCGGCTCCCCTCCAGCATTTCATCGGAACCGCCCTTTACCATCTGGGTAATCTCGTTAAGCTGCCCGATTACTTCCAGAATCTGCTGGCTTCCCACGCTCTGCTCTTCCATCGCATTACGAATGTTCTCCGTCTGCTCGGAAACAGTCTTAACCCCGCTGTCGATAGCCTCAAATTTGTTCAACACGTTGTCCGTTGACTTGGTGATCTTGTCAATAGAGTCTTTGATCTTCTTCAAAACCGTACTGATAGTCTTGGACTGTTCCCCGCTGGATTCCGCCAGTTTACGAATCTCATCGGCCACCACGGCAAATCCCTTCCCCGCCTCCCCGGCATGGGCCGCCTCAATGGCGGCGTTCATCGAAAGCAGGTTGGTCTGGCTGGCGATGTTTTCCATCACCGCGTTGATCTCCAGCAGCCCTTCGGATTCCCGGGCAATCTCCTGAATGTCGGTGGCTACTTCCTGTAGCCCCGTGCGGCCCACCTCCGAAGATTCCAACAGATCCTTAACGCTTTCCGTATTCTTGTTCAGGGTATTGGTAACAGACTGGATATTGGCGATCATCTCCTCAATGGCGCTGGAGGATTTGGATACGCTGGCGCTCTGTTTCTCAACATTACTGTTAAGCTTGTCAATGTTAATGGTAATCTGCTCCATCGTCGCGTTGGTCTCCGTCACCGACGCGCTCTGGTTGATCACCCGGCCCTTGATACTCTGAATGTTGCTGGTAATTTCGTTAATCGCCGCCGCGGTTTCCGTCATATTACTGGCCAATTCGTTGCCAATGTCAAAAAGAGACACGGTCTGCCCCTTAATAGAAACTATCAGATTTTTGATCTTTTCCAGGGTCATGTTAAAGTACTTTGCCAGATCGCCAATCTCATCTCTGGAATGTACATCAATAATCTTAGTCAGGTCCCCCTCCCCCTCGGAAATATCCTTCAGGGTAAGGGCCACTTTAACGATAGGTTTGGAAATGGTACTGGCAACAAAAAAGGTAATCGTCCCGCCGACAATAATAGCAATAATTATAATTATAATGGCAATCCTGGTAAGCCGGTTCACCGCATCAAATACATCTTCATCCGGCACCGAGCTAAGGATTGTCCAGGCGGTTTTTGCACCCCCCACATAAAAGGGATAACTTTCAAATATACGCCCGTTGTTCTGCCCCGAATTCGGCTTCCCCGTCCGCAGAGTCTCCAGGGTGTCGTTCACCGCCTGCTGGCCAAGAATACCAAGGGAAGCGGGGTCGTTTATCTTAGCGCCCACCATGGCCGCGTCATAATGAGCCACGATGGTTCCATCGGTGGCATATAAAACCGCCCGCCCGTTTCCATAGGGTTTTATCTGGGAGATAACCTCAGAAGACGGGCTAAGATCCACCATGATCCCCACCCGTCCCACGATGCCGTTCTTGGTAATAATAGGATAACAGAGCCTTGTGGCAAGGATCGACTTCCCGGCATATTGGGCCCGGTACGGCAGGCTTATAACCGGATCGCTAATATCTATGTTAGTAACCACATCATTGTAATACTCGTACTCAGACAGGGACAGTTCTTCCAGTTTCCCCGAACGGCGGGAATACCAGGGCATATACTGGCCCGTTGAATCGGTCCCGGTATCATTGACAAAGGCCGCGTCATTACCGTCAATGGCATTAGGCTTCCAAATGGAGAACATCCCCATAAAATTGGGGTTAGATTCCATGATACCCAGTATCGTATTATCATAACGTTCCCGCCTTTCGGCGGCGGGGACCCCTTCATAGGAATCCATAATATTTGCCAGGGTTTTGGCAACGGAAAGATAGTTCTCGTAGTTGTTCCGCATCACCATGGAGTATCTGCCGGTAAGTTCCTCTAAACTCGAAAAAGCTTCTTCCGTCTGCAAAATCCGCGCCCGCATAAGCAGAACAACCGATACTCCCGCCACAGCCACCACAAGCAGTGCCGCCGTAATCAAAGTGAGCCGCAATCTCAATTTCATAAATACCCCCAAGTCCCAAAGAAAACGTGGTTCATTGGTCTTAGCATAGTCCAAAGTACCGGTAAATACAACAAGAACGAAGAAAATATGCCAGTTTGGGGGATAAATCAATAATTCACACTGTTTTTCAAAAATTTATACTATTTCTGCTGTTTTACTGAACAAAAGCGGCCTTCAAAACCTGTAAATCCAGCTCCGGGTAGACCGGAAAGCGGTCCAAAAGCCTTCTGACCCGTTCCAGGGCCTCCTTCTTGGCATTTTCCGCAATAATATAATGGGCTTTGCTCTTCTTGGCGGGGTTTTTGGCGTCCGGCGCGGCGCTGGTATTCCTAAGCACCAGGCTGATAACAGCCCCCAGCTCCTCCATCTCCGCGGGGCCCATCCCCAGGGTAGTCACCGCCGCGGCGCCGATCCGCAGGCCCGATGTGTACCAGGGGCCGTTAGGATCAAAGGGAAGACTGTTCCGGTTCAGCGTAATATGGCACTCATGGAGGGCGCTTTCCGCCTGGCGGCCGGTAAGGGCGCCGTCGTGGAGACTGCGGACATTCACAAGGAACAGGTGGTTATCGGTCCCGCCGGTAAGCACATCCAGTCCCCCCTTGATACAGGCGGCGGCCAGGGCCTGGGAGTTATCCACAATCCGCCGGGCATATTCCCGGAAGGCGGGAGCGCCGGCTTCCCGCAGGGCCACCGCCTTGGCGGCAATCACATGGGGCAGGGGCCCGCCCATGGTCAGGGGACAGCCCTTGTCCAGGGCCTCGGCAAATTCCCCGGTGGAAAGCACCATCCCCGCCCGGGGACCCCGCAGAGTCTTATGGGTAGTGGTGGTAACTACATGGGCCCAGGGTATGGGGTCCCATTCCCCGGTAAAAACCTTTCCCGCCACCAAACCCGCAAAGTGGGCCATGTCCACCATAAGGACCGCTCCCACCGAATCGGCAATCTCCCGCATCCGCTTAAAGTTGATCTTCCGGGGGTAGGCGGAGTAACCGGCCAGGAGGATAAGGGGCCGGACTTCCCCCGCCTGCCTTTCGATCTCCTCATAATCCAGAAGCCCCGTCTCCCTGGACACCGTATACCCGTAGACATCGAACATCCGCGCGGAAAGATTGTAACGGTAGCCGTGGGTCAGATGGCCCCCGGAGTAGTAATCCAAACCCAAAAGACGCTGATTCCCCAATTCCGCCTTCAGCCCCTTCCACTGGGCGTCGCTTAGGCGGTATAGGTTGCTTTCCCCCAGTTTTTCCAGGGCCGGAGCTTCCACCCGAGTAGACAGAATAGCCCAATAGGCCAGAATATTGGCGTCCGCCCCGCAATGGGGCTGCACATTAGCATATTCCGCACCAAAAACCTTGCAAGCCTCCGCCTGGGCGAGAGCCTCAATAGCGTCCACATTTTCATTCCCCGCGTAAAAACGGTGGCCTGGCATACCCTCGGCATACTTGTCGGTAAGAAGATTCCCCATACTCAACTGCACCGCCAGGGAGCAGTAGTTTTCGCTGGCAATAAGCTTAACCCGGTTCCGCTGGTTTTCCAGTTCCCGGACAATGGACCGGGCAATTTCCGGGGCGGAACGGGCGGTTTCTTCCAGATCACAAAGGTAGGCCAAAAGACCGGTATCCACCTTATCCGGGGAGGTGGAAGCAAGATAAGAGGCAACAGGGCTGTTATTCATTCCCGCAGAATAGCCCGGCGCCAAAGAACAATTCAAGGGCCCGGCAAAGCGGCGGATAACAGGTTTTATAAAAGGCTTTTTATAGTTTATAAGGGGGGGCCCGCTTCCCCGGTCAAGCGGGACCCCTCCGGGGTCCCTAGTCCGCAGCCGCGCCTGCGGCGTGCGGTTGTTTTGGCCCCCCCTACGCTCCGGCCTCCTCGCCTGGGCGGCCCCCTGGGCCGCCCTTGGGCTGCGGTGGCCTGCGCTACCCCCCAAATAGGCGCGGCCGGTCAAATTCCCCCGGTGTAGATTAACCCCCATTGTTCTGGTAGTTTTTTAATATACGAAGTGAAAAGGGTAGCTTTCCCAAAATTCCGGTTTCTAAAAGAGGTGTTTTATGAAGATCGGTATTAAGCTGGTGGTTATTATTAGTATCTTCAACATTATTGGCATCGGTCTTTTAGCCGGCGTTACTCTAATCCTGTCGCAGCGGGAAATCGTGCATCTGGCCGAGGGACAGGCGGAAAACCTTGCCCGGCAGGGCGGAGAAAAAATAAAAGAATGGCTTGGCGGGTATATGGACACGGCGAGAACCCTGGCCCAGGTCATGGAAGCTTACAAAGATATACCGGCGGAGGACAGGCGGGGGTATTTCGATTTGATGCTGAAGCAGACAATCACCGCAAACCCCGAGCTTCTCACCGTTTTTTCCAACTGGGGACCCAATCTATTGGACGGCATGGATGCGGATTATGTAAACAGCCCCGGAACGGATCAGACCGGACAGTATATACCAATCTGGGGGCTGGGTCCCGAAGGACCATACGTGACGCCCATAGTAGGTTTTGGTTGGGACCTGATCATCCAAACCGGGCTTTTCAGGGAATACGTCCTCGATCCGTATTTATACCTCCTTGGGGACACAAACTTCCTGATAACCACCTTTGGCGTTCCTGTAAGGGACAACGGCGAGGTTGTCGGGTATGTGGGCGGCAGTATTGAGTTATCAACTATCCAGGCCATAGCCGATGAGATTAAACCTTTTGGGGACGGCTTTGCGCTGGTCTTCAGCGACGTGGGTATAATTGCCGCCCATACCGATCCAAGCCGGCTAGGGAAAAACATGCAGGAGTCGGAGGGCGATACCTTTGGGCCCTTTCTTGGTACCATGGTTGACGCGATTGATAAAGGAACCGCCGTTTCCTTCTCATACCGCCCTCCCCATTCAAAAACGGTTATTCAGTATTATTCGATGCCCTTTGCCGTTGGACGATCCACTCCCCCCTGGACGCTGGTGGTCGGCGTTTCACGCAGTACGATCATGGCCCCCCTTTACCGGATGATCGGTATATGTATTATCATTGGGGGCCTTACCATTATCCTTATGTCCGTAGGGGTAATTTTTACCGCGCGTTCCATAAGCCGCCCCATTGCCTATACCATGACGGTTCTCAAAGATATTTCCGATGGGGACCTGACTAAAGAAATCACCGTACACTCCCGCGATGAACTAGGCGATCTTGCCCGTTACTTGAATTTCACAATAGACAAAATAAAAGAGCTTGTCTTATCTATCAGGAAAGAGGTGGGCATACTTTCGCAAACCGGCCTGGAGCTTGCGGGAAATATTACAAAAACCGTCATATCAATCGACGAGATAAACACCAATATTCATAACATCACGTCCCAAAGCGAAAAACAGGAGACAAGCGTTAAAGATACCGGAGAAATCATGGGGGAGGTCGCTAAAAACATCGAAACCCTGAATGACCAGGTACAGAACCAGACGAACTGCGTAAGCCAATCCTCCTCGGCGGTGGAAGAGATGCTGGCAAATATACGGAGCGTAACCCAGACCCTTATGAGCAACGAGGGAAACATAACCGGGCTTGCGGAAGCGTCCGAAATAGGACGGGCCGGCTTACAGGAGGTATCCGGTGACATTAAGGAGATAGCCAGGGAATCGGCGGGACTTTTGGAGATAAATTCGCTGATGCAGAACATAGCAAGCCAGACAAACCTGTTAAGTATGAACGCGGCGATAGAAGCGGCCCATGCGGGGGAAGCGGGGAAGGGATTCGCCGTGGTGGCGGACGAGATACGAAAACTGGCGGAGTCCTCAGCCGAACAGTCTAAAACCATAAGCGGGGTATTAAAAAAAATAAAAGACGCTATCGACAAAATAACGAGGTCCACGGAGGGGGTATTGCTGAAATTCGAGGCCATAAGCGAAGGGGTAAGAAAAGTAACGAATCAGGAAACGAGCGTCCGCAGCGCCATGGAAGAGCAGGGCGCGGGGAGCAAGAGCATATTAGAATCCATAAGCAGTCTGAATGAAATATCGGGCGAGGTTACGGAAAGCGCCCGGACAATGGGGGGCCGAAGCCAGGAGGTAATCAAGGAAAGCGGGGCCCTTAAAGTGATAACGAAGGAGATAAGCGAGGGTATGCGGGAGATGGCGGCGGGGGTAGAACAGATAAGCACGGCGGTAAAGCGGGTGGATGATATAAGCGTGGAAAACAAAAAACAAATAGAAGTGCTTATCGGGCAGGTATCGAAGTTTAGAGTCGAGTGATCCGGGCAGGAAGCCCTTTAGATGCCGGATACGGATATAATACTAAGGGCCAGCCCCACCGCCAGGGGAAGGGCAAGGTTATCGTAATCTTCCAAAGGCAGGGCCTCCGTTACCATGGCGGTTAAAGCCGCCGCCAGGGCAATACGGTAGTCATGGGAAACCCCGTGGGCCGCGATCAACACGGCAAAAAAGCAAGCCGCGCAGCCCTCCACGCTTTTACCCCGGAGAAAGGCGGGCCGCAGGCGGCCAAACAGTTTTCCAATAAGGCTGGCAAAACCATCTCCAAAGGCCAGGGCGTAAATGGCGATAGAGGCCGCCGGAGAGGGGTACATAAGCAGGGCTAACAAGGCCCCCAGCCCCAGAGTTACCGGCCCCAGCACAAAACGTCCCCGGTCCCGGGAGCGGGAAGCCATGCCGGTAAGAAAAGACACCAGGGGTACGCTGAACCCCGCCAAGCGGAGGCTTTCCATCTTAATATAACCCAGGACCCCCGCCAAAAGCAGGGCCACCGTTGCGGGGTAGTTCAGCCCCGCCAAAAGGGGGCTCAGCCCGATAAGAAAATGTAGTGACTTTCTAAGAATTTCGGTCTTAAATTCGCCAAGGCCTTCCGCCGCCCAAACGCCGCGAAAAAAAGGTATACCCCTTAACCGAAGGCTTAAATCACTCATACTATTTTAATAGCAAATTCCGTGCCAAGTTAAAAATCACCCGCCAAACCGCGCCCGCCTTTGGCTAATTCCTTATAATACAAAGAATTAAAATACAAAGCCTGCCGGGGAGAGCCGCGGAAGGCCCCGGGAGTCTATTTTTTTAGACATATAAAATTCCGGAATTACTATGCCCGTATTCCAGCGGCGCAGCACACACGACGCGCGTTGACCAGCAATTCTCATTTTAGAAAAATGATAAAGTTCAACCGAAAAATGGGCAAATTGTTGACCCTCCCCCGATAGTAGACGGCTATTTCAATGACAATTTGTCCATTTTTTACCTTGATTTCCCCTTTCTTACAGCTGTTCGAGGGAACTATGAGGCAAAAGACGCCTCAAAAAGGCGGCACGGGGTAAAAACAGGAAAAGAAGAGACACAGAAAAGCGCCCGCAAGGGCGTTATTCAGAAGAATCAGCGTGTCCTGGCGCAAATA
>JAIRNB010000125.1 GCA_031258265.1 Treponema sp.
CAATGCGGCATAGCGCCGCCGTGTGCCCCAAGATGAACGATGCGGACAGGCGGGGGGCAAGTGTATGCCCCTGGGGACGGTCGTCCTGTGCATACAGGGCCCGGGGAAATGCTGTTTGATGCGGCGCGAGGGGGGTAGTGCAGGCCACCGGACCGGGCCAGGGCCCGGGAGGAGGCCGGAGCGGAGGGGGGGCGGACAGGCCCGATGGAGCGAAAGCACAGGGGAAGATACCGCATGGCGCAGGCCCCAAAAATGCCGCCAATGTGGATGAAGCTGAAGGGCCGTGCCCCCGCTTAGACTTATGTCCGGTAACAGCCCCCCCCTATAAAAAATATCTGTTCCCCCCTTTCTTGACCCTTGGTTACATTTCTTGAATGCTGTATACGAGATAATCCGAAGTTCCTTTGGAGGGATCATGCGTATATCCATCGCCCAGATCAATTCAACTATCGGGGATTTTTCGGGAAACAGGGAAAAAATATTGGCCTTTTGCCGGAGGGCGGCGGACCGGGGGGCGGAGCTTGTTCTTTTTCCGGAGCTGGCGGTCTGTGGATACCCCCCCATGGACCTCCTGGATCAGGATCGTTTTGTGGAGCTTAACATCAGGACTGTCCATGTTCTGCAGCGGGATCTGCCGAGGGGTGTGGCGGTGGGTCTTGGTTTTGTGAATCGCAGTCCCTATTCCCGGGGGAAGTCCCTGGTGAACGAATACGCGGTTCTGCTGGATGGGAAGATCGCTTTTGAGCAGATTAAGACGCTGCTTCCCACCTACGATGTCTTTGATGAGGCCCGGAATTTTGAGCCTGGCCGGGAATGGTCCGCCTTTGAGTTTCAGGGGGAGCGGATAGGTTTTGCTGTTTGTGAGGATGTCTGGCGGGAAACCGATATTCCCGGTACCAGTTACGAGCGGGACCCGGTGCGGGAACTGCTGAAAACAGGGATTTCCATGCTTTGTGTGCCTTCCGCTTCCCCTTATGTGGCGGGGAAGCTGAAGGTCCGGCGGGCATTGGCGGAACGGATTGCCGCGCGGGGGGAGATTCCCCTGGTTTATATTAACGCCGTGGGGGCTAACGATCAGATTCTTTTTGACGGCCGTTCTTTTGTAGCTCTTCCGGCGGGGCAAAATCTTGTCGTTTTAAATTCCGCCGCCCAGGATGCCGCGGTTCCAGACTCCGCTGCGTTGAACCCTGTTCCCGGCATGGCCCGGGCCTTTGAGGAAGACCTGCTTGACTGGGACAGCGGGGGGGCCGCGGTTCCCGGCGCCCTTGCGGTTCCCGGCGCCCTTGCGGCTTCCGCTGTCCCGGTGGTTTCCGCCGGTCCCGGCGCCTTTACAGCTTCCGAACCTGGCGGGGCCGCCGGCGCTGTCAATGCCGTTTTTCCCGGCCGGTCCGGTGGCCGGGCAGAGGACCCTTTCAAGGTGGATCTGAGTTCTTACGAACTTGATGTCCTGGAAGACGGCCTAGTGATGGGGATTCGGGACTACATGAAAAAGTGCGGCTTTTCCAGGGCGCATCTGGGGCTTTCCGGGGGTATTGATTCCGCCCTGGTGGCCTGTTTGGGGGTTAGGGCTGTAGGGGCGGAAAACATCGTTTGTTTTAGTATGCCTTCCCGCTTTTCCTCCCAGGGTTCCAAGGATGACGCGGCGGAACTGGCGGAGAATCTGGGCTGCCGTTACGAGACTCTTCCCATAGAGCCGGTGTTCCAGGCTTTCCTTGCCACCCTGGAGGGGGTTTTTGAAAACCGGCCCTTTGATATTGCCGAAGAGAACCTCCAGGCCCGGATCCGGGGCAGCCTGCTCATGGGTTTTTCCAACAAGTTTAACTCCATGCTCCTTACTACCGGCAATAAAAGTGAGCTGGCTATGGGTTACTGTACCCTCTACGGAGACATGAACGGCGCCCTGGGGCCTATCGGCGATGTATTCAAAACGGAGGTCTTTGCCCTTTGCCGGCGGATCAATGAACGGGCCCTGGCGGCGGGGAATAAGGCCCCCATCCCCCAGGTTATCATCGACAAGCCCCCCTCCGCCGAACTGCGGCCCAACCAGAAGGACCAGGACAGCCTTCCTCCCTATGAGCTTCTGGATGAAATACTCAAATTTTACCTGTACCACAACCTTTCCGCCGGTGAAATTGCGGAAAAAGGCTGGGATAGGGAACTGGCGGCCCGGATTGTTACGACCGTTGCCAGGGCGGAGTTCAAACGCCGTCAGGCCCCCCCGGTTCTAAAGGTAAGCCCCCGGGCCTTCGGCATGGGCCGCCGCATGCCCATTGCCCGAACGGTGTATGAGATTTGAATTAGCATCCCAGCACGATTGAACTTGCGGATTTGGGCGCATCCCCGGCTCATGGTTGTCGCTTGCGCGACAATTTCAAAAGGGGACCGGGCTATCGCTGCAATTCCTCAGCCCGCCTCCGGCGGGCTTCCGGTATTTCCGCTCTATCCCTTGCGCAGGCCAAGAACAAACAACCGCAGGTTGTTTATTAGTCTATTGTGGCATGGCCTAGCGCCAGTAATGCCCCATAGTTAAACCATGCGGTGCGGCTTTAGCCGCAGCAGTGCGCGGAGCAACCGCAGGTTGTTAATTAAACCCCTGTGGAACCGCATAGCGCCGGTAAATTTCCCAGTGTTGGACTAATGCGCCCCGGTTTTAACCGGGGCAGTGCGCGCGCCTCGCGGGATTTGGAATTTTGTTTTGTGTGTTTTGGCCGCCGGACAGCCTGGTAACAAAACTTGAAGTTCGGCCTACTGTTTAGCTGTGGCGGGATACTAGGTGAAGGAACGCGGTTCCACCTATAATGGCCCTTCATCATGGCCTTTGTGCAGTTTTCCCGGGTTTCCCTGGCTTTTGGGGACCGGGACATCCTAAAAGAAGTAAGCCTCCACCTGGCCTCCGGTTCACGGGCAGCCCTGGCGGGGGCCAATGGTTCCGGCAAAACCACGTTGATGAAGGTAATCTCCGCCATCATTCCCCCGGATTCGGGGGACCGGGCCATTCAGAAGGGGAGCCGTATCTCCTATCTGCCCCAATCGGGGATTGTCCACTTTGGGAAGACCCTGCGGGAGGAAGCGGAAACCGCCTATGGGGCCATCCACGATCTGCTTCTCCGGGCGGATGAGATAGGCCGGGCCCTGCAGGGGGCCCGGAGCGACGACGGCAGAACCGCCCTTCTCCTGGAAGAACACCACCGGCTTCAGGAGGCGGTGGAAGCCTCCGGCTATTACCGCCGGGAAGCGGAAATTTCGATGGTCCTTGGGGGGCTGGGCTTTTCCAGGGATGACCAGGACCGGGATACGGGAGAATTTTCCGGGGGCTGGCAGATGCGGATTGCCCTGGCGAAGGTCCTGCTGGAAAGACCGGGCATCCTGCTCCTGGATGAGCCTACCAATTATCTGGATATAGAAGCCCGGTCCTGGCTGGAGTCCTGGCTCCGGTCCTTTGAGGGGGGCTACCTCCTAGTGTCCCATGACCGTTATTTCCTTGATGTGACGGTAAACGAGGTCTACGAATTATTCCAGGGAAACCTGAAGCGTTACGCGGGGAACTATTCGGCCTATGAAAGGGTCCGGCGGCAGGAGCTGGAAAGCCTGGTGAAGCGTTATGAAGCCCAGCAGGAAGAAATAGCCAAAACCGAAGCTCTGATCCGCCGTTTCCGCTACAAGGCCAGCAAGGCGGCCTTTGCCCAGGAGCTTATCAAGCGGCTGGAAAAGATGGAACGGATCGAAATCCCTGAAAACCTCAAGCGGATCAGCATCAGTTTTCCCCCGCCCCCCCATGCGGGCCGAATTGCCCTGAGCCTGGAGGGGCTGGGGAAGGGCTACGGCGAGCGGCATATCTTTTCCGGCCTGGACCTAACGGTGGAGTCCGGGGAACGGCTGGTGGTGGTGGGCCGTAACGGGGCGGGAAAGAGTACGCTGCTTCGGATTATCGCCGGGGTGGACGGCAGTTTCGAGGGAAACTGCCGCCATGGGACGGGTGTAATCGCGGGCTATTTCTCCCAGGACGCGGCGGAAACCATGAGCGGCAGCCGGCAGGTCATAGAATTCCTGGAGGCGGAAGCCCCTACCGCCCTTATCCCCCGGCTTCGGGACATGCTGGGGGCCTTTCTGTTCCGGGGGGACGATGTGTATAAACCCCTCTCCGTCCTTTCCGGGGGGGAAAAGAGCCGTCTTGCCCTGCTGCGAATCCTCCTGAAGCCGGTAAACCTTCTGATCCTGGATGAGCCCACCAACCACCTAGACCTGCAATCCAAGGATATTCTCCTGGATACCCTGCGGGCCTTTAAGGGGACCATCATCTTTGTGTCCCATGACCGGGGCTTTATGGAAGCCCTGTCCACCAAAACCCTGGAATTTGCCATCCTGCCGGCGGATGCCGCCGGAATCTCCGGCCCGGCAAAGGGGGATCAAAGCCGGGCCCGGCTTTTCTACGGGAACTACGCTTACTACCTGGACCGGGTGGAGCGGGAAGGGGCCGTTTCCGCCGGGCCGGGGGGGAACGGGGCTTTTTCTCAAAGGCCGGACGGTCCGGCGGCCGAAACCCCCGGAGGGCCGCCGGAATCCCCCGCCGCCCCCGGTCCGCTGCAAGACCTGCCGCAAAGTTCACAAGCCGGTTTGCAGCCGGTGATCCTTATCAAGGCTTCACAGCGGCGGGAAGCGGAAAAGCAGCGGCAGGCTATCATCCGGCGGCTGGAACGGCAGGAGGCGGAGATCCTCGCGGCCCTGGAAGGGCTGGAAGCGGAAAAAGCCCGGCGGGAAGCGGAATTGGGCCGCCCGGAGGTCTATTCCTCCGGGGAAAAGGCCAGGGCGGTACAAGCGCAGCTCAAGACCGCCGAGGAGGCGATCCGCGAAAAAACCAGGGAATGGGAATCAAAAGCCCGGGAACTGGAAATAGAACGGAACCGTTAGCAGTCCGACAGTAATGAAAATGCGGCTTTGCATCCATAATTTAGCGGACAGCCGTGCATACAGGGAGCCGGCGCCGCGGTCTAAAAAGAGGGGGTAGCGGAGAAGACCGCAGGGTCAAACCCTGCGGGTTTGACACGAGGACTTCGCAGCGAGGGGGGGCCGGGATGAACGGCTGCAGGCCATGACGGGCTAATGCGGCCGCCGTATCGAAAAGGGCCGTGCCCGGGGTACTATAGCTCCGGTTTTTGAATCTCCTGTGCCCCCCCTTTAAGCAATGACTCCCATCCGCGCCCCGCTGCCCGCGGCGGCGCTTGACACGGTTTTTCCCTTTATGGCATCATAATTTTTCACTGGTATTCAAATAGAGAAGGTTATAGGGAATGAAAACGGAATTTATAAAGCCCGCCCTGGTGGAGCGGAAATGGTTTCTTATTGATGCCCAGGATAAGGTGTTAGGCAGGGTCGCGGCCAGGGTCGCTTCGATTCTCCGGGGCAAGGAAAAGGCGGTTTATGCCCCTCACCAGGAAGTGGGGGATTTTGTGGTGATTGTCAACGCGGAGAAGATCACCGTTACCGGACGGAAGACCCAACAGAAGGAATACCACCGGCATTCCGGCTATGTGGGGGGGCTAAAGACAGACTCCTATGAAAAGCTTATCAGCCGGCATCCCACCGCCCCCCTGGAACTGGCTATTAAAGGGATGCTTCCCAAGGGCCCCCTGGGCCGGAAGCTTTTTAAGAATGTTAAAGTATATGCCGGGGCGGGACATCCCCACGGGGCCCAGAATCCCCAGGCGCTTGAACTTTAGAACACCCCGGATTTTCCGTTCCGGGGGTTCCGGAATTATAAGGCAGGGATAGGATAAATGATTAAGAATCTTGGAATCGGTACTGGCAGAAGAAAAACAGCGGTTGCCCGGGTTTATGTCCGGGAGGGCAGCGGAAAAGTAACGATTAACGGCAGGGAATTGGGCCAGTATTTTGCCCAGGGGGAGCATGTCCTTATGGTTCGTCAACCCCTTATGGTAACGGCCAATGAAAATAACTTCGACATTCTTATCAACGTGTATGGCGGTGGACCCAACGGGCAGGCCGGGGCATGCCGCCACGGTATTGCCCGGGCCCTGTGTCAGGTAGACCAGGCCAACTACAGCAGCCTTCGCAGTAACGGCTACCTTACAAGGGATCCCCGGATGGTGGAACGGAAGAAATATGGCCAGGCCGGCGCGCGGCGGCGTTTCCAGTTCTCCAAGCGTTAAGGTTTCCCTTCAACTATTCATACAGACCCCTGTTCCTTGCCGCAGGTTCGGGGTATGACGATTATCGCCGTTAAAACGGGAGCCGCCGCGGATACCCGACGGGTGGAACTGTCGGACGGTTCCCTTTTTTCTTTTAAGGTCTGCTACCTCCCCTCTGTTTTTTTTGACGATGATCACTATACGCCGGGCAGGGAAATTTCCCCCGGGGAGGAGGAAAGTTTTCGCTTTGCCTCCTCCTGCCTGCGGGGTGAAAAAACCGCCCTTCGCCTGGTCAGCCGGGCGGAACAAACCAGTCTGGGGATCATACGCAAGCTGCAAAAGGCGGGCTATTCTTCCCCCTGCGCCAGGGCGGTTCTTGCCCGGCTGGAAGAATTGGGAATCGTAGACGACTCCCGCTATGCCCGGCTATGGCTGCAGGCCCGGCTGGCCTACAAGGCGGAAGGGCCCCGCCGCCTCCTGGCGGCCCTCCGGCACAGGGGCATCTCCCGGCAGGAGGCCGAAGAAGCCCTGCGGACCGTCCTGGATTCCGCCGGGGAAAGGGCCTTGCTCGAAAAATTCCTGAAAAAGAAACGCCTCTCCGGTGAAGAACCGGGGATCGCCAATATCCTGCGGGGAGAGGGCTTCTCCCCTTCCCTAATCCAGGAGTACAGGGAGAATACCTAAGAGCCACGCAATGCACAGTGCAGGTTTTTACAGTTTTTTCGTTAAAAAAACCAGATACCATATATTTTCCCCTTCAATTTTGGAATTTTATACAATCCCGTGATATATTTTATACAGATCGACTTACGGTTTTGATTGGAACGGGAGGGAGAATGTCAAAAAATAAACAGCGAGTCCGTATTTATTCTGCCCTGGAAGTCGCGAATATCTGCGGCGTAGTAAACCAAACGGCAATTAACTGGATACGAAACGGTCATCTTAAGGCTTTTGTTACCCCCGGCGGGCAGTACCGGGTATATGAAGAAGACTTTGCCAATTTCCTGGCAGGCTGGGGGATGGGCAATTCCGCCGCCGTCCTCCGCAGGGATACCGGAAATGACGGCAGGGGCGGCAGTAACAAAAACGAACAGGGAACAGCCCTAATCATCGATCATGATCATGCCGCCAACGATTTGCTCAGAGACCGGCTGAAAAGCGAATTCCCCGGATTCTACATCCGCCAGGCCTACGACGGGTTTGACGCGGGCTGGCGTCTTTACCAGCAAAAACCGGACATAGTGTTTCTGAACATCGATCTTCCCGGGATCAATATCCCTAAACTCGTTAGAAAGCTGAAAAAAGATCCCGCCCTGGGGTATCCCACCGTGATAGCCCTGGTAAACAGGGGTTCCCGAATGTCCCGCCGCGCCGCCTGGGCGGAGGCCTCTATTCCCCAGCCCTTTGATCCTGTGGAAAGCGGAAAAATTGTTAGGGATATAGGTTCCCGCCTTCG
>JAIRNB010000194.1 GCA_031258265.1 Treponema sp.
ATACCGCTGAAAAATGTAAGGAAGCTTGCTTAGAAAGACGCCGTTAAGATAATAGGCCACGTTAAATAGGACACGCCGCCGGTTGTACCGTTGTCGCCATATTTGGGGAACGTGTAGCCAAGACCAGTCTTGATATTGCTCTTGCCCAGGTCCCGGGAAATCCAGGCGCCTATACCAAAGGTGATACCCTGATCCTTGTTACCCCTAGCCGTCGTCCCCACAGGAGTCTCAGATTCTCCTTCCGCCTTAAAGCCTATATCTCCCCCGACGGTGGCGTCAATGGCGGCAATATAGAACGAGGGGATCACGGTGATTTTTGCATACGACTGCAGTTTGGCCGCGCTGATACCTGGAACATCTGTCGCTATTCTTCCCCCGAAACCAGTCAAAACGCCGAAGGCAACTTTGAAATCACCGGAGGTAAAATCGCCGATTAGATTAGCCTGGAAATTGTCATGGTAAGTCACAATCCCCTCTTCGACAGGGATGGGAATCTTAATGCCTATATCCAGATTAAGGTTCTCCACAGCGGTCAGTTTGAAGGCCGCCTCAATCCGGGCAGGATTAGCAACAAAAGGATAGGTAGGTTGAGGAACAACCGGAACCTGATTTATCAGGCCAGTGGCAGCACTAAATACATACGTATCATAAACCGCCGCTGTAAAGTCCATGGAATTACCAAACCACTGGGCCCTGGCAAGGCCAATATTGGGAATGTCGTAGGCAAAACCGGCCTGGATCTTTTTATACACATCCGCAGCGGTCACACTAGAAGGATTAATAGCCCCGCCGGCAGGGTTTGTGGTATTTGTGTTACTCAGCGTATTATAACCGGGTCTTATAAAGGCATAAACGGAAAGACCGGTGATGGGCTGGCTGATAAAGAGGGCGCCACCGTCGGCAAACCGCTGAAACACCGGGTCCCCGCTGCCGCCTGTCCCGCCGACATAACCGTTGAAATCATCGTCTATCGAGCCAAGACCCCGGAACCGGCCGTCCCAAACCTTCCCCACGGCGATATAGAGGATGTCGCTGCCAAAGGGCTTTGCCCAGATATGCAGGTTATCCCCGACTTCGACACTACCGGCACCGCCGTTAATATCGGAAGCCGCGCCGATCCGACCGTCCAGGGCGCTGAACTTAACGCTAAAGCCCATATAGGCCGGACGCCAGCCCGAGCCAACACCGGACTTGAATACCGGATCGGCGTCATCCACGAAGATACCCTGAACAGGTACGAAGACCGCCCGGCCCCAGCCGCCAAAACTAATTCCATTTGACTCCGGTTCTTCTTGACCAAACGCCACGCCTGTCACAATTAAGAGAACGATTTTTTTAGCCTGATTTTTGCTGTGTCCGCCCGGCATATTTGCCCCCTCCCGTTAAACCGAAAGGCCATTGTTGGGGGTGGAACATACTACAGGAAGCTAAATCCTAAATTTCAGCCTGTTGTTTGGAGACAAAAAAAGGGCCATGCCCTTCCCGGAAAACCGGGAACGCATGGCCCAGACCGCCGCAAAAAGAACGGCTTAGAAAGAGACTTCCAGAATAATAGGCCAGGAGAAATAGGAGGTCTGACCCTGGATACCGTTTTCAGCATAAGCGGGAAGCTGATAGGCAAGACCTGTCTTAATTGAGCCTTTACCCAGATCCCGGGAAATCCAGCCGCCAAAACCAAAAATAGTCTCCCGATCTCCATTCTTGGTTCCAGAATAAACCGTGGTTGATTCACCTTTTACTTTGAAGCCCAGATCCGCCCCTACCGTGGCGTCAACAGCCGCTATATAGAAACTGGGGATCACGATTAGATCAAACGTAGGATTAAGTTTGCCACGCTTTGCATTGGGAACGTCAACCGCCGTACTCCCGCCAAAAGCCCCATAGAGGCCGTATTGGATGCCAAAGTCACCGGCTTTAAAATCTCCGGCCACGGCAACTTGGAAGTTACCCTGGTGAACTACATCAAACCCCGAAACTGTTTCTTTAACAGGGATGGGGATCTTGATACCGATGTCCAGGTTAAGGCCCTCGACAGCGGTCAATTTAAAAGCCGCTTCAATACGGGCCGCGTTAGGGGTAGGTTCGGTAGTACCTTTAATATATTTCCAGCCAGGCACATCCGCCGTACCAGATGTGGGATAACCCTGACCAGTATAAGTAGCAGGATCAATTTCAAAACGATCCGGTGTTGCCGGTGTAAAATTCATGGTATTCCCCACCCACTGGGCGCGGGCAAGACCGATACCGGAAATATCATAGGCAATACCGGCCTGGATCTTCTTGAATACATCCTTGGCTTCCGAACCGGCAAGCGGAAGAAGAGCCGTCGCGTCTGTTCCGGCGTCAAACTGGGCAAAGATAGAAAGCCCGGTAATAGGCTGGCTGATAAACAGAGCGCCAAAATCAGGCTCAAAGCGGTTGAATACCGCATCCCCGTCTTTCCCGGGCCCGCCGATAAAGGGCTGGAAACTGCCGTCAGTACCGGGGCCGCGGAAACGGCCATCCCTGGTCTGTCCAACTTTGATGTATAGAATGTCGCTGCCAAAGGGTTTTGCCCAGATGTTGAGTTCATCCCCCTCAGCGGGACCGGCTGTATTCCGGCCGACATCGGCGCCGCCGCCAATCCGGCCATCCGCCGCGCTAAAGCGAATGTTAATCCCTGTATAGGCTGGACCCCAGCCCGAACCTACGCCGGAACGGAATACCGGATCCACATCATCTTCAAATATTCCTTGAACCGGCACGAAATCCGCCCGGCCCCAGCCGCCAAAACTGAGACCATCGGGGACTTGGGCGAACGCGGCGCCCGTCGTTATCAAGAGAACAGTAAAAAGCGCAGTTAGCTTTTTCATGATCTCCTCCTTACTAAATGTCGGAACGGAAGCAGCCAACGACCGCTCTCCCCGTCCCTATTCTGCACATTTTTGCCGCGTCTCCCCTCCTAAGTTAAAGCCCTTAAAGCTGTCAACGACAGATTCTTCTAAGGGCCTGTTACGCTAGGCAGACAGACGCTTTTAAACTTACACGAGTTAGTATATCAAAAGGTTACAGGGCTTGTCAAGAAAAATGTTGTTTTTTTTGTGATCTTGAAGAAAAGCAAGATCAAAATAAAAATAACGCTGGCTTGTATAAGGAAGATTCGCTAAGGGCGGCCTGTCATAGCAGAATACCATATATATAGCGTTATATCTTTATTATACCACTATATATAGCGTACACTGGAAAACTGGGGTTTCATAGCGCCCGATACACAGTGTAGAAAAAAATTTACGGCCCCATATATGGCGGTAGGTACAGACCGCGTTTCCATTCAAATTTTGAAAAATTTGCAAATATTTTTCAAAAAAAATCTCTAAAATCTCAAAAATATAGGAATCTGCGCCGGCATTATGGATGAGGCCATAGCGCGCCGGGCCCCCTTTTCCCAATGATTCCGGGGTAAGGGGGGGTTCTTTCATTCAAAAGGCTTTGAATATCCCCCGGATACATCAGTTAAAATCACGGTTATTTCAATATTCGATGATAACAAAGGGAGCTTAAAAACTTAACTTTTTATACTGGGTTACTTCATTTTATACTTACTTGGCAAGTAAAGTTTCTTATCTAAAGATTGAATTTTTGAGGGAATATCAGAGGAATTCCTGACGTTTTATATCGTTCTCTTAATTGTGACAGGCGTGGCGTTTGGTCAGGTCCCCGATGGTCTCAGTTTTGGCGGCTGGGGCCGGGCGGTCTTCGTGCCGGTCCAGGGCCAATTTAAAGATGGCGAAGACGCGGTGTTCAAGAGCGGTGTTGGGGCGGGCTGGAAACCGGCCTATATGGGTGTCAATATCCGCTTTAGCGCGGCGGATGGCCGGGTAGGCGGGGGAGCCGATCTTAGTCATGGGGAAGGGGGCAATAAAGCCGTCGGGATCGGGGACAACGTAAATATCTGGGCGAAACCTTTTGGCAGCGACATCCTGCTCGTTAAAATTGGGAAGTATAGGCACGATTATTACCGCGGTCCGGGGACCGATGGCAATTTCCAGAGTTATGTTGGGGGGCCTGGTAAAAGTGGTGATGCCGTATTTAACCGGTTGGGGATCAACAGCCCCGACGGCGGCGCACTTTTTGAAAGTACTCCTATTTCCGGTCTAAGTATCTTTGCCGAAATAAATCCCGGATGGGATACATGGGGAGAAGGGATAAAAGCCGCCGATGCCTATAAGAAGATCCAGGCCGGTCTTGGTTATAAGATTCCCAATATTGGTTTTGCCCGGGCTCAGTGGGTGGGGAATACCATGGATGGTGTAATATTCGAGCCTACGGATAACACCAAACCATATGATCCGGTAACAAATCCAAATATATGGAAAGGCAATTCTGCCCGGATTGAGGCGGCCTTCAAACTGGAAGCCGTCGAGGGCCTTAACCTGGACATCGGTATCAAGATCCCCATCCCTGTTAAGGAGGAAAATTCTTTCGGGATTGATACAATTTACCAGGGTAACTTCCAACTCGCCCTGGCCGGGGATTTTACAGCCGGGGACTTTGGCATTACCTATGGTCTTTATGGGGCTTTTGGCGGGAGTACGGCGATTGATGTTCCCAATGCGAAGCGTGCTAAACTTAATCCCACGTTTGATCTGATCCTGATCCCCAGTTTCAAGATAGCGGCGATTGACGCCAAAGTGGGGGTGGATCTGGGCTTCAAAGTAAAAGGTGAATCAACCACGGTTTATTCTGGAACCAAGAATGGAGATCGGGAGACTATTTTTGGCTTTGGCGGCTGGATCGAGCGGAATCTGGGAAATGGTTTGATTAAAACCGGCCTTGCCTATCAGCTTCCTGCTTATAAGGAAAACGGTATCCAGGGTCAGACCGGTATTTTTACCTGGCCTATTATTCTGGAAGTTTCTTTCTAAGTCCGTTCTTTACTGTGGTTTATGGGGCTATGCGTTCCCGGTTTTCCGGGAAAGGGCATGGCCCTTTTTTTGTCTCCAAACAACAGGCTGAAATTTAGGATTTAGCTTCCTGTAGTATGTTCCACCCCTAAAATGGTCTTCCGGTTTAGCGGGAGGGGGCAAATATACCGGGCGGACACAGCAAAAATCAGGCTAAAAAATTGTTCCTTATTCCGGAGGAACCGGATGCCTTAATTGGGTACGCCCGGGTCTGTGGGGGTTCCGGGCAGGCGACCGCCCGGTTCTACCCGGCCCTTTTTTGGGGCGTTGCGGGGCGGAAAGCGGTTGGCCCTGCCCCGCAGAGGGGGGTAACGGAATAGACCGCAGGGCCAAACCCGAAGGGTTTGACACGAGGACTATGGAGTGAGGGGGGCTTCCCCCCACATAAATATTCATATACCGCTTGCCGTCTTTTTTACCCCGGTCCTTCCCTTGTTAAGAAGGCCGGTTCTTGCTATCGTGTAATAGTATTACCTTTGCAATATACCAAACCAAATCAAGGAGAGAAGGAAAGTATGAAAAGCATGAGCAGAAAACTACTGACCCTTTTTCTTGTCGGCCTTTTGGCAGCCCAGGCTCTTTCCGCCAAGGCCGCGAGGGACAATGCCTCCGGGGGAGGGGGTATTACGGTACGGCTTCTGACCGACGCCACGGGGATCGACGACAAGTCCTTCAACGCCGCCGCCTGGCGGGGGATTCTGTCGTTCTACGGGGATACCTGGGAAAACCCCAAGCTCCGGGGTAAGAACTACGAAGTTATCACCGCCCAGACCCAGGATATGTACATCCCCAACCTCCGGCAGGCCACGGACGAGGGAAACGACCTTATCGTAGCCACCGGCTTTACCCTTGCCGACGCCCTGGGGGAAGTGGCGCGGCAGAACCCTAACCAGAAGTACATGATCGTGGACGTGGATTGGGTGAATCTTCCCAACGTACTGCAGGCGGTCTACGCCGAGCATGAGGGTTCCTTCCTGGTGGGCGCCGCCGCGGCCCTAAAAGCCAAGGCCGACGGCATCGCTAACCCCAGTTTCGGCTTCATCGGCGGCATCCCCAGCGCCACCATTACCAAATTCGAGGTAGGCTACGTCCAGGGGATTCTTTCGGTGCTACCCAACGCGAAGATCGTTGATTACTATGTGAACGACTGGGGGAACCCCGCCCTCGCCAAAACCCAGGCCAAGAACTGGTACGATTCGGGGGTCTACCTTATCTACCACGCCGCGGGGGCTTCGGGCTTTGGGCTTCTGGCCCAGGCTAAGGAATACCGGGCGGCCGGCATGAACGTCTGGTCCATCGGCGTCGATTCGGACCAGCACGAATACGGCCTCTACAACGCCACCGACTCCGCCGTCCTTACATCAATGCTCAAAAAGGTGGAAAACAGCCTGGTGTACGGCCTTAACGCGGTAAAAAACAACAGCTTCAAGGGGGAGGTCATCACCTTTGACCTTAAATCCGACGGTGTAGGTTACGCCGCCACCAATCCCGCCCTTACCCCGGATATTAAGGCGGAGCTTGAAAGGATCAAGGCCGGAATCGTCTCCGGGCAGATCAAAATCGCCGCCACCTACGCGGAGGCCAAGAAATTCCCGGGTTTCCCCCAGGACCTTCACGCCATAGACGACTAAACTTATTATAAGGGGGGGCTGTTACCGGACATTTAGCCCTTTGTGGGGCATGTCCTTTCCGCCCCCCCTGCGCCGGAGCCTCCTCCCCGGCCTGGGCCGGCTGCGGGGTCTCCGGCTACCCCCCTGGTTTTCCGCGGCCGGTCTCCGGTTACCGGCCAATCGCGGTATTCAAAGGAGCTTCCGGTGTCCGTCCCCGCCATTGAGATGCTGGAAATCACCAAAATCTTCCCCGGTGTTGTGGCTAACAGCCGGGTAAATTTTACCGTGGAACCGGCGGAGATTCACGCCCTCCTGGGGGAAAACGGCGCGGGGAAGTCTACCCTCATGTCTATCCTCTTTGGCCTCTACGAAGCGGACGGGGGAACTATCAAAGTTAGAGGGCAGGAAATTCGGATCAGAAACCCCAATGACGCCACCGCCCTTAAAATAGGCATGGTGCATCAGCACTTCAAGTTGATTCACAACTTTACGGTTACCGAAAATATCGTCCTGGGCCTTGAACCCCGGAACCCCCTGGGTAATCTGGACCTCCTGTCCGCGGAAAAGCGGGTCCGGGAACTCTCCGAAACCTACGGCCTGGCGGTGGACCCCCGTTCTAAAATCGAAGACATCACCGTGGGAATGCAGCAGCGGGTGGAGATCCTTAAGATTCTCTACCGGGACGCGGAGATTCTGATCTTTGACGAGCCCACCGCGGTCCTTACCCCCCAGGAGATCGATGAACTCTTAGCCATATTCCGCCGCCTCAAGGCGGAGGGGAAGGCCATCGTCTTTATTACCCACAAGCTCAAGGAAATAAAAGCGGCGGCGGACCGCTGTACCGTGCTGCGGCGGGGCAAGTTTATCGCCACCGTCAACGTGGCCGCCGTGGACGAAGGGGAACTGGCGGAGATGATGGTGGGCCGGGCGGTGAATTTCAGGATCGAAAAGACCCCGCCAAAGCCGGGGGAGATCGTCCTTAAAATCGAAGATCTGACGGTAAGCGGCTCCCAGGGTGTCAATGCGGTAAACGGCCTTTCCCTGGAAGTCCGGGCCGGGGAAGTGCTGGGAATCGCCGGGGTGGACGGGAACGGCCAGGGCGAACTCAGCGCCGCCATCGCGGGGCTCCTCCCTGTAAAATCCGGCCGTATCCTCCTTAAAGGCAGGGATATTTCCCGGGACAGTATCCGTTCCAGGAACAGGGCGGGCGCCGGGCTGGTGCCGGAAGACCGGCACAAACACGGCCTTATCCTGGATTTCCGGCTGGACGAAAACCTGGTCCTTAAAAGTTATGCCCGCCCTCCCTACTCCTCCCGTTTTGGTTTTCTCCGGTTTCCCGCGATCTTCCGTCATGCCGAAGAGCTGATCAGGGATTTTGATATTCGCGCGGGGAACGGGGCCGCCACCCTGGCCCGCTCCATGTCCGGGGGAAACCAGCAAAAGGCGGTTATCGCCCGGGAAATAGACCTTTCCCCGGAACTGCTCATCGTGGCCCAGCCCACCCGGGGGCTGGATGTGGGGGCTATCGAATATATCCACCGCCGGATCATCGGCGAGCGGGACAAGGGCCGGGCAGTGCTGCTGATTTCTTTTGAATTGGACGAGATTCTAGGGCTCTGCGACCGTATCGCCGCCCTGTCCAAGGGCCAGATAGCGGGAATCCTCCCTGTGGCGGAGGCGGATGAACGCCGCATCGGCGCCATGATGGGGGGTATCCATGAGGCGGACCAGGAGGCCCTGCATGCCTGAAACCGGTAAAAAAAAGACCCTGCCGGACCTGCTTGGAGACCGGATTCTCGAAGCCTTTACCACAAGCGGCGGTCTGGTCTCGGTGGCCGTGGTGCTGCTGGGCTTTTTGGTAGCCACCCTGCTCATCCTCCTGGTGGGTAGAAACCCCGCCGGCATGTACCAGGCGATCCTCCAGGTCCTTAGCGGCTGGGACCTGCGGCGGGGAACCCATAATTTCCGCTATGTGGGGGAGTGGCTTGTGGCCTCCATGCCCCTTATCCTCTGCGGCCTTTCCATGGGCTTTGCCGCCCGGACCGGGCTGTTTAACATCGGCGCCGAAGGGCAATACGCCATCGGCATCACCGCCGCCCAGTTTGCGGCCCTCTACGGCCCCCGGATTCCGGTGTTCCACTGGTTCCTGGCGGTTCTGGCGGCCGTTACGGCGGCGGCCCTCTGGGGGGGCGTGGTTGGTTTCTTCAAGGCAAAATACAATGTTTCGGAAGTTGTCGCCACCATCATGATGAACTATATCGCCTTCTACCTTTCCCGGATTCTTACCATGCGGATCCCCGGGGCCAACACCTTTAAAACCCCGGACATTCCCCCCAGCGCCCGGCTTTCCAGCCCCTTTATGGAGCAGATCACCAACAATTCCCGCCTTAACTACGGAATCTGGCTTACCATCGCGGCGGTGTTCCTTTACTGGATCATCATGGAAAAGACCCGGCTGGGCTACAGCCTGCGGGCCACGGGCTTCAACAAAGAGGCCGCCCGCTACGGGGGCATCCGGGTAAACGCCGGCCTTACCAGCGCCATGGCGATCTCCGGGGCCTTCGCGGGGCTGGCCGGGGCCATTGTCGCCCTGGGAAGCTTCTCCGCGGGGCGGGTCCTCTCGGTCCAGGACGGCTATGGCTTTGACGGTATCGCCGTAGCCCTGGTGGGAAACTCAAAGGCCGGCGGGACCGCCCTGGCCGGCCTCCTTTTCGGCATGCTTAAATCCGCCCAGCCCCTTATGCAATCCCGGCAGATCCCCGACGAGATCGCGTCGATTATCCTGGGGATTATCGTGGTCTTCATCTCCCTCCGGGCGGGGCTTAGATTCCTCGTGGAATGGCAGATGAAGGAAAAGGCCCGTAAAGGGGAGGTCTCCCATGGCTGAATTCTTTCGCCCCTTCTTTGCTATTCTTCCCTCGATTTTCATGATCACCGCTCCCATCCTCATTGCCGCCACCGGGGGGATGATCTGTGAACGTTCCGGGGTGGTAAACATCGCCCTGGAGGGCCTTATGACCATCGGGGCCATGGTTGCCGCCGCCGTTCATGTAGTCCTGGAGGGGACGATCCCCTTTTCCATTCCCCTGGCCCTCCTGGCCGGCGCTTTTCTGGGGGCGGCTTTTTCCCTGATCCACGCCTACGCCAGCATTACCCTGCGGGCCGACCAGGTTATCTCCGGCACGGGGATCAACCTGCTGGCCAATGGAATCACGATCTTCTTCTGCCAGATTATCTTCCAGCAGAAGCGGACCCGGGCTTTCATGATGAGCATGCGCCCCATACTGGGCTTCTATCCCACCATCTGGATAAGCCTCGTCATTCTCCTGGTTTCCTGGTTTGCCCTGTACCGCCGCCCCTGGGGCCTGCGCCTGCGGGCCTGCGGCGAACACCCCCAGGCCCTGGCCAGCGCCGGGGTAGATGTAATTAAAATCCGCTACATCGCCGTGCTTATCTCCGGGGCCCTGGCGGGTCTTGCCGGGGGCTGCCTGGTCCTTACCCAGACCACGGAATTCGCCTCCAACACTATAAATGGCAAGGGCTTCATCGCCCTGGCGGCGGTATCTTTTGGCCGCTGGCTGCCCCTGGGCATCCTGGGGTCCTCCCTGCTCTTCGGCGCCGCTTCCGCCCTGGCGGTATACATCGTCAATATCCAGAGTCTCAAATTCCTCCCCTCGGATATTTTCAGTATCCTTCCCTACTTCATCACCCTGGCAACCCTGGTGATCTTCAGCGGCAAGGATTACGCCCCCCGGGCCTCCGGCCAGCCCTATGACAAGGGAAAAAGTTAGGACATTCCGGTTTTTGGGCGGCTTACTGAGCCCTGGGGGCCCGCGGGGCCTCTGGACAAGCTCCCCCTCTTTGCGCTAGATTGGTGACGATGCTGCTGGGCAGCGTCATGGCGCCGTAGCCAAGTGGTAAGGCGGCGGTCTGCAAAACCGCTATACATCAGTTCAACTCTGATCGGCGCCTGGAAAGAGGGTCCTGTTCTACCGTGGCGGGGTTGGTTGATTACCGGCCTAATGGTACGTGTTTAAGAAATTCACCAGCCAGGCCGGTCAGGTGTCGTGGGACACTGTAAGGGGATGCGGGGATTGCCTTCCGGTCAGCCGGGGGTTTTCCTGTCTCCCCTTATTTCCACCAGCTTGTTTTTAAGTTCCGCCTCAATTTTAACAAGTTCCGTCTCCGCGGATTTACGCGCTATCCGGCCCTTTTCCTGGATGGAGATCGTCTCCTCCAGGGTGGCGATCAGGTCGGCGTTTACCTTTTTGAGGGTTTCAATTTCCACGATTCCCTTTTCTCCCACGGTAACAACCGCGGCGCTGGTCTCCTTGAGCATCTGCGAATTCTTTAATAAAAGCTCATTGGTTGTTTTATCGACTTCCTGCTGCATTTTAAGGGCCTTGGCCTGCTTAAATATTCCCATGGCGATAATGATCTGGTTTTTCCACAGGGGAATCGTGTTTAAGATAGAAGTCTGTATTTTATCCACAAGAATACGGTTGTTGTTTTGAACCAGCCTGATTTGGGGCGCCATCTGCATTGATATAGTCTTACTGAGTTTAAGATCATGGACCTTTTTTTCAAAACGGTTAGTCATTTGGACCATATCGTTTACGCTCTGTGATACCATTGGATCATCTGATCCTTCGGCCTTGCGTTTCATTTCCGGGATAAGTTCATCGTTAAGTTCCTTTACTTTTAGTTCACCCGCCGCAATATAAACTTCCAGTTCATTAAAATACTCCCTGTTATGGTCGAACATAATATCAAAGAGGCCGATGTCCTTTAATAAATCCATGCGGGCGTTTTCCAGATCGGATGTAATTCTGTCGATCTGAACTTCGATCTTTTCATACCGGGAAATAAAATTCTTAAAGCTGTTAAACAGCTTTCCCACAATGGGAATTTTGTTTACCATGGCGGATGGCGACAGTTCATCAATATTTGCGCCCCGTATTGTGCCCAGCAGATTGGTCATCATGGTTCCCACATAGCCGGTGTCTTTATTGCGGACGTTTGCCAGTACCCCGTCAGAAAAACCGGCAATTTTACTCTGAATACCCACCGCGTATTGTTCAATCTGCTGCGAGTCGGTAATATTAATTGTCTTTGCCAGTTCCCTCGCCTGGGACGCTGTATTTTCGGAAACCTCCAATTCACCGGTATCCGCGGTGGTTGTTACCTGTTCCATCATTATCCTCCGGTATAAGCGGTTTTTCCAAAGCCGGCCGGGCCGGAATTGGTTTGGTATTTTCTCAATTTGATATTATCTCCATGATTCTCTGCATCGTATCCGGATTTGGCAGTTGAATTACCTTTTTAACCTGCCCCGGCACTCCTTTTACGTCAAAGACCCTGCCCTCCTGTAATCCTGAAGCCATGCCGGTACGGAACCCGTGGGTTTCCCAGGCCAGGGCCTGGATTTCTTCCTTCAGCAGCGCGTCTATTACCCGGTTCCCGCTGTCGGTCAGGGCAATGAAGGGATGGGAACTCCAGACCGTCGGCTCAGGGTATAAAACCACGATGTCATCCTTGATATAATTCCAATCCGCCGGATGTTCAACCGAAAATTCCAGGATCTGGCTTTCATAACCGACAATAACCGGCTTTGCGCCAATTCCCGTTTTAAGAAAACTGCTGAAAAGGTCCGCTGAGGAGGATTCCAAATACCCCAGCTTGCTGAAAAATCTTTTTAGATCCCTGCCGTTTATTTCCAGGCTTTCTCCGGTTGCCACTTCCCCGCCGTTGAGCATATTAGCCACCAGACCGGCAAACATATTACCCGAATTGGACTTGAGGGGATCGGTGGAAAGCACATAAATATTTCCGTACAATTCATCAAGGCCGATACTGCTCCATTTTGTATCCGCCAAAACGGCGTCTATCAGTTTAAAGAGGTCAATATATCCGGTTTCATCTTCAACACGCGCCCAGCCCTGTTTTTTGAAAGCGTCGGACACGCTTTTCCTGGCGTAAAGCACAATGGGCGAGTTAAAGACAACCTCCGCCCGCTTGTAGGCGGAACCGTATTTTTGCTTATAAAGTTCCAGGGCCGTATAGCTTGACGGGAACAGGTAGTCCATATTTTCAAGGGGGGCGCTTACCATATCTATGGAACCTGCTTTTTTATAGTGAATAGATATGGTGTAGTTTTTCAGCATGGCGCCGGTAAAGCGCTCATCATCAAAAAGGCCGGATTTTTCACCCCCCAAATAGCCGTCTATGACGGTTACTTGGAGCTTTGGCCTTAAAAAATTCTGATATACAAAGGCCAGCGCGATAACAAAAGCAAGAATCACAAATCCGGCGATTCGTTTTTTCATGAATCCTCCATCTTGATGGTACTTTCAAGCAGCCGGATATCCGCTTCAATATCTATAACCTCACTGGAAATCAACCTGGAAAATTGCAGCCTCATCCCCTGTAAAATTGAGTCCATCCCGCCGGTGGTTCTTTCCTTTAGCGATGCCAGACGGTTTGTTTCAATACCGGCGGATGCCAGGGCATGGTATTTAGTCAGTATTTCATTTGCCTTATCCAAATAGTAGTTAAAAAACCTCCTGGCTATCACCGCCTTGGCGGGATTTTTTTTGATAAATTCGATTATTTTACCCCCTTCCCGGTAAACATTCTGGGCCTTTGTCTTTATTTGTGTGTCCTTTGATGTATCAATAATCTTTTTTATCGACGCCAGATCCTTTTCACCCTCCTCCAGCAGCGTCATTATCTCATTGCCGTTTTTCATCTCTTCGATATTTATGCCGGCAAGCCTTAGCATAGGGCTGAACAGAAGGCTTAAACCCGTATAACAGCAAAAGGCCAGAACCGCCGCGATAGTAAAGCTCCATTGCAGCACGATTACCACAACGGCAAATACCACAAGCGCGGCCAGCAGCGAAACAATGGTATACAGCCAGTTGTCTTTCTTCACTAACGGCCTTCTTTAATTGTATCCTTTGGCATTTCTGAAGGCCGCCGTTAAATCCGTTTTTCCGTCAAAAACCCGGGCCCTGGTCAGTTCCGCCAGTTTGTCCAGCTGGCTCTGATCGGCATTGCCAAACATGATTGAAAATATGGGAATATCCAGATCTTCCATGCCGCTGGTCTTATAGATCCGGAGGAACTCTTCAAAGTAGTCATTAGATTCCCCGTCGGTCATGACAATGATGGAGCTTATGTAATCCTGGATATTATAGTTGTGCATCAGGTAAAAACAGTTGATCAGGGGGGTGTATATATCCGTTCCGCCGCCGGGCGCCGCCGAATCAACTTTACGGTACGCTTCAAGCAGGTTTTCCGGATTATTTCCCGTTACATCAATGATTTCCCTGACAGCGCTGTCAAAAAGGACAAAAATGTTTTCATCTTTTTCACCGGCGGATAATAAATTCCGTTTTGCCGTCTCCTGATCCAGCAGATTCCGCAGGGCTTCTTTAAGCTGCGTTTCTCCCGCCCCCGCCATGCTGCCGCTGAAATCGAGGCAGTAAAACGTAAGGGAGGGTTTTTTGAGTCTTTGCTGGTATAGTTCCAGGGCCTTTTCTACCGCCGCCGCCCCGGGCATCTTGACTATCGACAGGGTTCTGCCTATATCAATGCCGTCCCCGGCGTTAAAAACATCCCGATTTTCCTTACTTATGGGAATAAAGGCCGTCCGTCTTCCGGTTTTTTGAATTTCCGTCTGGACAGGGGCGGACAGTAAATACCCTTGTAATTTTTTAAACAACTCCTCCTTTTCGGAATCGCCGTTATTAATATAGCCCAGGGGAGAGTCGGCCATGGCTACCCCTTCTTTGGGGTAAACCGTGTACAGGCTTTCCCGTCCTTCTTCTTTCAGCCGCCTGTTTGCGCTGATAATCAGGGTTTCATAGTTCACCATGGCATCGTAATCCGAGGCCAGGAACAGGTCTTTTAGCCAGTCCGAACTGCCGGACGACCGGTTAACGCCCTTGAGTAATTCACTGACGGAACGCTGTAAAGCCGGGTCCTCCAGATCCCCCGGGTTTATCATTTCCGGGTTGCCAAGAAAGGCGTACAAAAAGCTAATATAGGCGCAGGCCCCGGAATTTGACTGGGTTGCGCTGGACATGCAAAAGCTCAGCTTCTTTGCCTGTATGGCCGCAAGGATGTCGTTGACGGAAACCCCGCCGGCTGTAAAACCCAGGCCCTCGGCGATGCTCTTTTTTATCCCAAACACCACCGGCGTCTGATAAATACTGGCCGTATGCTTAACTTTGAACAGGGTATCCCCCAGGGAAATCCACATGCTATTCGCGGGCCAAACGCCGTCATAGCCCCCGCCCCCCGCTTCCAAAATTTTCATGATGTCCAGGGACCCCATATAGGTTATTGTTATGGCGGCGCCGTTTTTGCCGCAGAAATCTTCCAGCAGAAATTCCAGATCCCTGTTCTCGGAACCTGAAACGATCAGCAGCGGTTTTTTTGGATTTGAATTTTTCGCGGATAGTACGGTTGTATTACCATCCCTGGATACAACGGTATCAAAGTCCGTTTTTTCAACGGTCTCCCCATTGTTGTCTGTACATCCGGACAGGGCAAGGGAAAGGAAGACGATATAAAAAAAGCCTGATTTAATAAGTTTCTTCATCATGGTTCCCGTCCTGTGATTCGCGGATCCATAGTCCCGTCCCCAGGGTGAAGACAGACATATTCCTATGGCAGAACAAACTTATTTTTGCGTTTTTGTGTGAAAAAAATGTGAAGGATGTGTTAAATTTATGTTAAATTGTAAAAACCACTAAAGCCCTGAACCTTATGGTTATGTTACCGCCCGCCCTTGCTTATTCCCCTTCATAGTACGGAACAACGGACGGCTCAATATAACGGCAATACCGGTGGTCAGAATATCGGCGGCGGGCTGCGCCCAAATAAAACCGTTAAAGCCAAAAAGATAATTTAACAGGTAAAGCAGCGGGATATAAAACAAAAGCTGCCGCCCCATGGTAATAATCATGGCCTGAACGGATTTACCGAAAGACTGGAAACTAACCATCAGCGTTATCTGCGATCCGACAAACGGCAGACCCCATACAAAGGTACGCATCATCGTCCGCCCGGCCTCAATCGTCGGCCCGTCATTGATAAAGAACCTGATAAACGTATCCCCAAACAGACGGAGGATAAGGCTTCCCGCGATGCAAAGTATGGTTGCGTACAATATGGTGAGTTTAAATCCTTTGCGGAGACGCCCGTAGTTTTTTGCGCCATAATTGAATCCGGCAAAAGGCTGATAGCCCTGTACCAGCGCGAAGACCAGCATGAAATACAAACTGGAAATCCTCATCTGAACACCGATACCCGCAATCACAAAATCACCGTAACTTCCCGCCATGCGGTTTCCCAGTATATTGGAAATACTCATGATGATATTACCCAGCCCCGCGGGGATACCAATAGACAGAATTTGAAATACCATGCTTTTGTTTGGTTTACAATCCGCCGCCTTGACCGAAAGCAGCGTTTTTTTCGAGAGAAAGTAGCGCAGGCCGTAGACAAATGAAGCGGCCTGCCCCGCAACGGTGGCCCATGCCGCCCCGGCGGTTCCCATGTTAAACGATAAAATTAAGATTGGGTCAAGGACAATGTTGATCACAATACCGGTAAGCATAGCTATCATCGCCTTGGTAGTAGCCCCTTCGCTCCTCATCTGTCCGCTTAGTACGGTTCCCGCCACCGCCATGGGCATGAAAATATTTATCACCCAAAAATAGTCCGATGTGTGGGTAAAGGTCGCGCTGCTTGCGCCGATAAGCCACAGCGCCGGTGTCCTAAAAATAAACAGTATTATTGCCAGAAAAAGCCCGGCGCCTATGGAGGCGTAAAAAGACACGGAACTGGTATGCCGTGCCTCGTCAACCTGTTTTGCTCCGAGCATACGGGAAATATAGCTGGAGCCGCCTGTGGCGAATATGTTGCCCAGGGCCTGGGAAAGCATGAACAGGGGGAACGCAAGGGAAACCGCCGCCACCATGTTTGGGTCTCCGGTCTGGCCGATAAAGAACATATCGGTCATGTTGTAAATTGCCTGGGCGAGCATGGCCGCGATCATCGGCAAAGCAAGACGGATAATAGCTATTCCGGCCGGCGCGGTCTCCATAAGGTCAATGCCTGTGTACTTTTTTAAGTTTGCCTCATTTTTTTTAAGCTTCATTGTTTTCTTCTACAATCTTCGAAAAACGGTTAAAAAGACTCAGAAGGAGACGGGTATCGTTTTCACCGAAACGCTGAATGACCCCGGCAAAATAGGCTTCTACCTCTTTATCTATTGCGGTGACTGTTTTACGGCCCTTTGGGGTAAGGCTGAGGAGCCGCTTGCGCCGGTTGGTTTTATCCAGTTCACGGGTAATATAGCCCTTCTCCTCCAATACCCCCAGGGTTTGGGAAATGGCCGATTTTGAAACGTGAAAGTCTTCCTCAAGATCGCTGAACCTATCAATGCTGCCTTCGCTGACTTTTTTTAACAGCACCGCTTCTATGAAATTAAGGTCACGCCTGACGCTGTCGTTTTTGTGGGGAATGGAAATCCTTATCCGCTTGAACCGTAAAAAGGTTTCCATCAGTTCTTTTTTAAGCTGTTCGTCCATGTGTTATTCCTCCGTCAAATGGGGAGAGTCCTCATCCGGTATGTAGAACGTTCTCATCTACAAATGTTTAATATATAAACTGTTCAAAATATAACCATATTGCATGATATGTCAAGCGGGGGATGGGGGAAATTTGCGGTTGGCCGCTGCCGCCAGCCGTGCCGCCGCTGAAAATCAATTATATTATTCCGGCGGCCCTGTGCTTCTTTGGGGAGCCGCATCTTCCATGTACAGAGCGGCGGCGGCGTGTTAGTATTCCGGTAACGAGGAGCAGCAATGAAACAAAAACAGTTGA
>JAIRNB010000221.1 GCA_031258265.1 Treponema sp.
ACCAGCATCTTTTGCGTTACCATGAAGAAGATGACGAAGGGCACCGACACAATGACCGAACCGGCGGCGAAGTTGGTAAACTCGTTTTTCCGGTCGGTAACAAAACTAAAAAGCCCCAGGGCCAAAGTCTGGTTTTCACTGGAACGGAGGACCATCTTTGGAAAGATAAAGTCCATCCAGGGAGAGGTAAAGCTGGAGATGGCGAGAAAAATGAGGATGGGTTTTATCACAGGCATAATAATAGTGAAAAAGATCCGCAGGTTGTTGGCGCCGTCGATACGGGCCGCCTCGTCAAGGGAAACCGGAACGGTGTCAACATAACTTTTTACCAGCCAGGTATTGTAGGGAATGTTGCCGGCCAGGTACACCAGCACCAGGCCCCAAAGCCGGTCCAGGCCGCCGATACGGTAGAGAATCACGTAGATGGCGATCATTCCCACGAAGGAGGGGAAGATCTGCAGTACCAGGAGGCTCATCATCATGGTTTTCTTGAAGGCGAAGTAGAACCGGGAAAACACGTAGGCCCCCAGGGAAGCGGTCAGTACGGTGAAGAAGGAGGTACAGACGGCGATAAGCAGGGTATTGCGGAACCAGAGGCCGTAATTTGTTTCCAGGAAAAGGTGGCGGAAATGCTCAAAGGTTATACCCTTGGCAAAGGGGACGATCGACATATCGGAGATAGAATTTCCCGGTGATACCGCACCGCTTACCACGTACACCAGGGGGTAAAGCACAAAGAATGCCACCGCCGCCAGAAAAACCGTTAAAATCACCGTATTGATAAAACGGATAAGCCTGTTCATGTTATATTCTCCCCTCTTTGAAGGACTTGGTGCGCCTGAAATTGAAGATGGCGAAAGGCGCCAGGACGACAAAGATCATGACCGCCAGGACCGAAGCGTACTTATAATCCATAAGCGTAATTGTAAGCTTGTAGATCCACGTTACCAGGATGTCCGTTCCCGCGGCGCTGGTAGTAGTGCTGTCGGATACAATGGGACCGCCTCCGGTAAGGAAGAAGATGGCGCCGAAATTATTTATGTTAAAGGTAAAGGACATGATAATAAGCGGCATGGTCTGGTAAAGTACCAGGGGCAGGGTTATTTTAAGAAAGGTTTGGACCTTGTTGGCCCCGTCTATGCTGGAGGCTTCGTAAATGTCCTTTGGAATCGCCGTAAGGGTACCTGTTACCAGGAGCATGAAATATGGAACCCCGGCCCAAAAATTCACGAGGACGCAGGTAAATTTGGCGAACCATTGGCTGGACAGCCAGGGAATAACGGTCCCTTCTTTTAGGAGATGCAGGGCGATAAGGGTTTGATTTACCGTGCCAAAGGAACCGTTGAGGAGGTTTTGCCAGACCAGCATAGAAACCACCGCGGGTACCGCGTAGGGAAGAATAAAGATCGTCCTGAAAAGGGGGATGATTTTTATCTTGCTTTCATGAAGCACCACCGCCAGTATGGTACCGCCGAAGTAGCAGGTGGCGGTAGCCAGGGCTCCCCAGGCCAATGTCCACGCGGCAACCCTGCCCAGGGCGCCGGTCCAGGTTTTCTCGCCCCCGAACATGGCGGTAAAGTTTTTTGCCCCCACCCAGTCTACCGTATTGTTAGGAGGTATGTGATCGGGGGTAGAGTAATTGGTAAAAGCCACCAGAACCGAGAACACCAGGGGCACAATAACGAAAAAGACTATCATCAGTACCGCGGGGCTCAGGCCGAAGATGGGGAAGGCCCGGTTGAGGAGTTCACTAAAGGGATTCTTGCTTTGTGGTATTCTGCCGGTAATTTTATATTCATCCCAGGCTTTAAGGGCGCTGCGTACCGTGGCAAGATAAATTGCCAGGTATATCCCCAACACCGCCAGTATCATAACGCCGTCGATGAGCATGAAGATTGAATTATCCCGCTGGCGTATGGGGAGATCGGGCTTGGGGTCCCCCAGGGTAACAAGGTGAGCCAGTGCCGTGACTACCCTGGGGGAGAAGATGATCATTCCGATCTCGATAAGGGCAAGGAGTATGCCTTTAAGGTACTGCTTTAAAAAGATGATGTGTCCCAAGCCCATAAAAGAGAGAGACGCTGCGAGCAGCTTAAAACGGTTGTTATCCGCGCTGTTTTTTATACTGCTTTCCGGCATGGACTACCGCCTTTTGATAAAAAAGGGTAAAAGGCATCCGGGAAT
The DNA here is from genome assembly GCA_031258265.1 of Treponema sp. Classification (GTDB taxonomy): domain Bacteria; phylum Spirochaetota; class Spirochaetia; order Treponematales; family Breznakiellaceae; genus JAISFT01. The sequence goes on from JAIRNB010000221.1 coordinate 2,185, forward strand.
TCCGGTCCACGGACACCTCCGTGAAAAAAGGCCGCCCGGTTGACGGGCAGCCCCTGGGCTGTTAATTGGTGGCTATGATAACAGCGTTGCAGGCGTCAAGTTCCTTCTTGACATCCGCGCCATTCCAGATATTCGCGCTCGCCGCGTTCATGGCGTCCCAGAATTTCGCCATCGGCGGAATGGAGGGCATGGGGAAAGCGTACTTAAGCTGTTCCACAAAACCGGCGGCATAGGGGTTATTGATGGGGGTATCAACGGCCGGCAGGGTATTGGTGATATTGGCCCTGAGCTGCTGCATCTCCGGCGTCATCAGGAAAGCGCCGAAATCATTGGCTTCGTCGGGGTGGTTGGAATAGGCTGAAACGAACATAACCCGGGTCCCGGAGAAGGAAGCCGCCGGACTGGTCTCTCCAGGCAGGCTTGGCAGGGGCGCAATCCCGATATTCAGGCCCGCGTTGACAAAGTTCATCACATTCCAGGGCCCGGAGATGTGCATGGCGGCGTTGCCGGCCTGGAATGCGCCGTCCGCCACCGATGTATTGATGTCGGCGGCCGGCACGTTGAGGATCTGCCGGATGCTCTGGAAGAACTGCATGCCCGAAACCGCCGCGGGGGAGTTCAGATTGGTGTTCCTGGTGTCCGTACCGCTGGGGCCGAAAAGCCGGTTTCCCCCCTCGGTGGTAAAGAGGATGCTGTAATAGGCATTACCCACATCCATGACAAAGGGGTACTTCCCCTGGATCTTAAAGTTTTTCATGTAAGTAAGCATGGCGTCCCAGGTCTTGGGTACTTCGCCCTCGTTGATGAGGTCCTTGTTATAGTACAGGGCGTAGGTTTCCGCCGACACGGGATAGCCATATTGAACGCCGTTATAGGTGGTTGCCATAAGGCAGGCGCCCAGGAGCTTTGCGCTGACGGAAGCGGGGTTGGCGGTGGGCAGGATATGGCCGTTGGTTACCAGTTCCCCCAGCCGGTCGTGGGGGGCCGCGAAAAGATCGGGACCCACATTAGCCGGACCGTCCAGGGCGATCTGATTTACCGAATCCCCCAGTTCCACATTGACGAATTTGATGGTTACATTCGGGTACTGCTTGGTGTAGGCTTCCCCCGCCTGTCTGATAAACTCGTCAGGTCCGTTGGTGGATTCCCAGACGACCAATTCAACCTTTTCAACCTTTTCAACCTTTGCCGGACCTTGTGCGGTTTCCTTTTTCTCACAGCCGGCAAAACAGAAAACCGCCGCTATAAGAAACAACACAAAAAGCTTCTTAACCATGTTTTTCTCCCTTGGTATGGAAATTAAGATGTATCATTGAGCTTGTTCCAAAACCCGGTTAGTTTCGGAACAAGCTCTTGAAAAAACCGGTCAAAGCCCGGTTTTTCCACCAAATTCAAGGAAGCTGTTCCAAAAGCTGAAGTTTTGGAACAGCCTCCATTAGAGTATAATATAGTTTCATTCGTAAAAATCGTCAAAACTTGCTGATTATGAAGAAATTTTATGATTTTTCAACAATAGGGTTGTTCAAAAACTTTAATTTTTGAACAATGACTGCGCGGAGTTCTTCATTTTTTGGCGGTGGTGAAGCCGTTGCCGGTCATTTCCGCGATGGGGACGCCCAAATCGTCGCTTATGCTGATCCGGTAGACCGACATACTCTTTCCCCTGGAGAGGCGTACCGAGCGGGCGATCAGACGTTTGCCCCTGCTGCTTTTCAGGTAGGAGATGCTGCAGGACTGGCCCACGGTCATTCCCACGGCGGCGCCGCGGACCATATCCAGATTCGAGTGTACCGCAAAGGCCAGATCCGCCAGGGTAAAAATGGCGCCCCCCTGGACTGCCCCGCCGGCGTTCCGGTGAACGGCGGTTATCTCCATACTGCACTCCACCAGGTCCTCCCCCACCGAATCTATAACTATCCCCGCGGCGGTGGCCCAGCGGTCGGCGGCAAAGAAACTCCGAAATTTTTCCAGATCGTTGATGTCCATGGGGGTCAAATTAACATGGCGTTTTTCCCCCGTCAATGTTACAATGGTTTATCGTGCAGTTGCGGCCCGGTTTTATCCAGGAACAGCGTCTCAAGTTGAGTCCCCAGCTTATCCAGACGGTTAAGTTGATGGAATTGCCCCTTCTGGACCTGCGGGGCCGGATTCAGGAGGAACTGGAACAGAACCCGGCGTTGGAACTGGTGGAAGATAAGTCCCTGGTCTCCCTGGAAGGGGCGGTGAAGCCGGTCAGGGAGGAGGAAGAATATTTCGAGGCTTCCTCCGATCCCGGTTTCAGCCACCGGCGGGGGATAGAAGCTTCGGATGAACGCCAGCGTTTTCTGGAAGGGGTCCTTACCCGGCCGGAAACCCTCCAGGAACACCTGCTCTGGCAGCTCCAGCTTGAACCCATTGACAGGGAACTGTACCAAATTTGCGAAATCCTCATCCAGAACCTGGACTCCGACGGTTTTCATAAGGAACCGGTGGAGACCCTTTTTAAGGAACCTGTTCCCCGGCTTGGGGAAGCGGTGGCCCTTGTCCGCTCCCTGGAGCCCCAGGGAACCTGCTGTTCCGGCTATCTTGAATCCCTGCGGGTGCAAATCGCCCTCCTGGCTGACGCCCCGCCGGGAATTGAGGGTATCCTTGATCATCTGGATGTCCTTTACAAGGAAAAAACGGAGGAACTTGCCAGGAAGCTGGGCCGGACCGAAGAAGAGCTGTCTCTTTATATGGACCGGATCAAGGAGCTGTCGCCTTTTCCCGGTCGTCAGTTTGCCTCCGGCGAGGTCCGTTTTGTGATTCCCGATGTCCAGGTGCTCCGCCGGGAGGGGGAGCTTGTTATCATCCTGAATGAGGAGGAGATCCCCGTCCTGGGGATCAACCGGTACTTCCGTAAACTTGCCGGGAAGACCGGGAGGAGTGAAAAGGAAACCCGGGATTTTGCCCGGAGGAACGTCTACGATGCCCAGTCCTTTATCAGTTCGGTGAACTACCGGAACCAGACCTTGCTCCGGGTTTCCCAGGCCGTAACCATCTTTCAGCGGGATTTTTTTATTCGGGGGCCCAAGTACCTGGCCCCCCTTACCCTGCGGGATATAGCCCAGGAGCTGGAGATCAACGAGACCACCGTATCCCGGACCGCCCGGGGTAAATACATGCAGACCGAATGGGGGATCTATGAGATTCGTCATTTTTTCTCTAATTCTATCAGCGGCGCCGGTTCCGGGGGTTCCCAACATTCAAAAGGGGGGGTTAAGGAAGTAATCAGGGAGATTATCAATGCTGAGGATGGGAAACTTTCGGACCAGATGATTGTGGAACTTTTGGCAAAAAGGGGCGTCTCCCTGGCCCGGCGGACCGTTGCCAAATACAGGGCCGAGCTTGATTTGGGCTCGTCCTACGAGCGTTGACTTATCCTGAACAGCGGTTTTGTGCTATGTTTCCAGGGATTCCCGGTTCCGAAAATGCGGGAGGCATTACGCGGAGGATTGTCTTCCGCGCATGGGATTGGAGGGGGCGCGTAGGACCGCAGTCCCGCCGGAGGCGGGACGAGGTGGCCGGAGTGAAACGGAGCCCCGGAAAGCCCGGTTTTTTGCGGCAGCAAAAAATGCGCCCAAACTGAGAATTACCGCTATATTTTTGAGGAGGTTGGCATGAATATTGACATTAAGGCCGTACATTTTGTCATTAAAGATGAAACCAGGGAATATTTAGACAAAAAGATCGCCCGTATCCACAATGCGGAGAATATGATTGTGGACTTGCTTATTACCTTAACCCATGATAAAGATTTTCAGGCGGAGGCGACGGTGAATTTCCGCTGGGGCGTTTCTATTCATGTTAAAGA
>JAIRNB010000222.1 GCA_031258265.1 Treponema sp.
AAAATATGGGGCCCCTCCCCCATTTTTTCCCCACCGCCACCCCGTGCCGCCTTTTTGAGGCGTCTTTTGCCTCATAGTTCCCTCGAACAGCTGTAAAAAAGGGGAAATCAAGGTAAAAAATGGACAAATTGTCATTGAAATAGCCGTCTACTATCGGGGAAGGGTCAACAATTTGCCCATTTTTCGGTTGAACTTCATCATTTTTCTAAAATGAGAATTGCTGGAAAAAAGTTTCACTTTGCGAAGCCGCGCCGGGATAGGGGCTGCGCTAAGGGGCAGGATGGGCCCCGGCGGGGCCCGAAATTGCGGATTACAGCCCGCTCCGCCTGGGGAAACGGGTCCCCCGGCCAGGCGTAATTGCCGGTAAGGCGAAGCTCCGGGGGCGGCAGGCTTCCGAATGGCCGCCCCGCCGCTTATGTATCCCCGTAGTGTTTCCGTATATATTCACGGCGGAGTTCGTCAATAGACCGCACGGACCGGGGCTCATCATCTTTAAGGGCATACCAAAACTTCCAGCCGTTGCACGAGGGAGTCCCCTGGATAAAGGCCCCTACCTGATGAATGGAACCGGTGGTATTTTTGTACTTCAACGATCCGTTTTTCAGCACCAGGGCGGCGTCCCGGTTTTTTCGCGTATACAGAAGTTCCCCCGCCTTTATTATCCCCTCCTCCACGAGGACCGCGAAGGGAACCCTGGGCTGCTTTTCTTCCTCCCCCCCGGTCCAATCCGCCTCTTCCCACAGTTCCGTTACACTGTCAATTCTTTTCCGGGCAATTTTTACATAGGATTCTTCCCGTTCTATACCGATAAATTTCCGCTTGAGTTTCTTTGCCGCCGCCCCCGTGGTACCGGTCCCAAAAAAGGGGTCCAGGACAGTATCGCCCTTCCTGGATGAGGATAAGATTACCCGCTTCAGCAGTTCCTCCGGTTTTTGGGTTGAATGGGCCTTTTTGCCGTCCGCCCCTTTAATCCTTTCCTCCCCCACACAGAGCTTTATGGGCCAAACGGATGTCATCTGTTTGCCGCCGTTGTACCTTTTCATTATTTTGTGGTTAAACGTATATTTTTTGCTGTCTTTGCCCTTTGAACACCACAGGAGTATTTCAGTGGCGTTGGTAAACCGCTTCCCCAAAAAATTGGGCATGGGGTTTGTTTTGTGCCATGTAACATCGTTGAGAATCCAAAAACCAAGGTTAAGCATGATATTTCCGATACGGAAAATATTGTGATACGAACCGATAACCCAGATAGAACCGGTTTCTTTTAGTATTCTGCGGCACTCCGTAAGCCAGGCCGTACAAAACGCATCGTAGCCGGCAAAAGAACCAAATTTATCCCAAGGGTCGTCAACGCCGTTTACCCTGGTATTGTTTGGCCGGTACAGCGGGTTTTTCAACTGCATGTTATACGGGGGATCGGCAAAGATAAGGTCTATGGAACCGCCGGGAATCTTTTTTAATTCCTCAAGGCAGTCCCCGTGGATAATAGTATCCGTCTTTGGAATCACGGAAAAGCGCCCCGGGGCCGGCTTTTTTTAATGCGTAACAATAACCGCGTGAAAGACCAGGGGGACGCTGCCGGTGTTTTTAATGCTGTGGGAAGCGCCATCTCCGGTGATCATGGCGTCCCCGGCTTTTACGGGCTTTACCGTACCATCATCGTTCACTTCGCCGGTCCCGGAGAGGATAAGGTAATACTCCGTCTCGTTATCGTGCCGGTGATAGCCGATTGAAGCGCCGGGAGGAAGGACCGCTTCCGCCAGCATGCGGATATTTCTTTCTTTTTCGCAGTCCGCCAGATAGGTAAAATTTACGGACCCTTCCCCATCCCTCATCTTCAGTTTTGTCTCGGTTTTCATAAGACCGCGCTGGTTCAGCATAATACCGCCCTCCGGGAATTGATCTTTGCCCATAACAGGTTGACGGAACCGGTTCCCAAACCTGTTATTGACAAGCGCTTAGCTAGGTATACTACCATGGATCTGATCAAAATTTTAAGCGGGGATCTTAGATGATATGGAGACGATAGACGAATTTCTTGCCCGCCTTTTTCTGAACAACACGGTAAGCCAATGGCTTACCAGCGCCGCCTTTATCCTGGGGGGCCTGGCGGCGGGAAAACTCTGTTCCCTTGCCATGCGGGCGATCCTTCACCATATCTGCCGGAAGACCAGTACCGATATTGACGATATTCTGGTATCCGTACTGGAAAAGCCGCTGGGAATTGCGGTGGCCCTGGGGGTGGCGAGCCTTAGCCTCAGGGGGCTTCACATGCGGGGGGAAGCCCGGCTTTGGACCGGCAGGATTCTGCAATCCCTCTTTATCGTCATTGTGGCCTGGGGTTTTACCCGGATTCTTGACAGCCTGATCCACCGCCTTGCCCCGGCCAGGGCTCTAAGTCCCCCGGAAAACGGGGAAACCGATATTCGGCCCCTGCTCCATAAATTCGGCGGCGCGGTAATCTGGCTTATCGCCGGGGCCCTGATCCTCCGGGTCCTGGGCTACGATGTAAGCGCCCTGCTGGCCGGGCTGGGGCTGGGGGGCGCGGCTTTGGCCCTGGCCTCCAAGGACACCCTTTCAAACTTTTTCGGTTCAATCACGGTCTTTGTGGACCGGCCCTTCCGGCTGAACGACAGGATCAAAATCGGGGCCTACGAGGGGGTTATCACGGAAATGGGGGTCCGTACCTCCAAGCTGCGGACCCTGGAAAACCGGATCGTCTTTATCCCCAACAGCCTCTTTGCCGCTAACCCCATCGAAAATATCAGCGCCGCCCCCAGCGTCAAGGCGGTCCAAAACTTTATGTTGAAGGGGGAAAACGGGGCCGATAAAATTGAAGAGGCCCTGGGGATTCTGCGGGAGATCTGCTCTACCCTGCCGGGGCTGGAGGGAATCCCCCAGGCGGCGATCCTTTCGACCGGGGGGGCCGGCTGCCAGGTTTCCCTGACCTATTTTGTGTCCCGGCAGGCGGATTACACCGCCACGGTGAACCAGGTGAATTTGGCGATCCTCCGCCGCTTTGCGGAGGCGGGGATAAGTCTTGGCTAAGAACAGGCAAACCTTTCCGCTGGGCTTAGAGGAGGCCAGGGCCCTCTATGGAACCGGCGAAGACAGGGCCGAAGCGCGGCGGGGAAAAGCCGGGCGCCGGCGAAGGGCCGGAACGGTTCCGTTAAGCCGGGGACTGCGGCGTCTTACCCGCATCCTTAGCGGCATAGCCTGCGGCCTGGCCCTGGTTATTCTGGCGGGAACCCTCTATGCGCTGTTCCGGGATTCCGCCGATCCGGTCCCGGAGGGCTTTACCAGGGGGGGAGCCGCCGGTGAAGATTCCGGCCCCGGAGAGCCGGAGATCGCCGTGTTTACCGGCATCGGCCGGCTGCGGATAGCCACGGCCTCCTCCGGCGCGGATTCCGCCCCCCGGGCCGTACTGCTGCTTTCCGTGGTTTTCCCCTATCCCCCCGAAGACAGGGCCTTTACCGAGGAACTTGCCGGAAAGGTCTCCCTGTTCCGCCGGATTATCCGGGACTACTTCGGGGCCTTCTCCAGGGATGAGCTTAACTCCCTGGACGAGCAAAGGGCCAAGGATGAACTGCTGCGGCGTTTTAACGGCGAACTTCAACTGGGAAAAATAGAATCCCTGCTCTTTAACGAACTAGTGATCCTGGAGTAGCAGGGCTATGAAAGGGCTTTGACTATCTTCTCCGCCTCCTCCCAGCGGCTGTCCATGGACCGGATAAGGGCGATCTGGTTGCGGCAGCGTTCAAGATTGTGGAGGGGGCCCTTTACGCGGTAGTAGTGATCCCCCTCAAGGTAATCGGTAAGGAAGCGCAGGCCCATGATCTGTGTAATGTTTCTGCCGGATTCGCAGATAAGGGCGTATTCCGCGGGGAGGAGGAAGGAACGGGCCTCCGAAAAGTATCCTTCCAGGATAGCCCGGAAAAAAGCCGTATCAAATTTTACCTTAGAAAGATCCTGTTCATCCTCCTGGGCCCTGGTGCTTACCGTGCGGATAAGATCCCCCAGGTCAAAAAGGCTTGTCCCCGGCATCACCGTATCAAGGTCAATAAGGCAGAGGGCCTGGCCGCTGGTATCGTCCAGGAGGATATTGTTCATCTTGGTGTCGTTGTGGCATATCCTTTCGGGAATTCGGCCATCCCGGAGGGAGTCGATAAGCAGACTCCCCCTTTCCTCGTTTTGGAGCAGAAACTCAATTTCCCCCCGGCAGCCGCCGGCCCTGTCAAAGGCGTCTTCCCGCAGGGCCTGGTGAAAACGGGCGTAGCGGGCTCCCATGTTGTGAAAGCCGGGAATTGTTTCGTGAAGCCGGGGCGATCCCAGATCGGCCAGTTGTTTTTGAAAGTCCCCCACGCTTTTTCCCAGGAGGGCCGCCTCCTCCGGTGAAGAAGCCAGATCCCCTCCCCTGGCGTTTTCAATGAAACAGTAACTGCGCCACCAGCCCCCCTCCGCGTCCCGGACCCAGGGCTTCCCGTCTTTGGCGGGGATCACGGTTAGCACACGGCGGCTCCAGTCCTTCGCCCCCTGGGCCCTAAGTTTTTCGCGGACATGGGCCGTTACCCGCAGGATATTTTCCATTACCCCGGCGGGCCGGGTAAAGACCTGGCTGTTGATACGCTGGTGGGTATAACGCAGCCGGGTTCCCCCCTGATTCCAGGTGGAAACAAAGGTATCGTTGATATGCCCCTTCCCAAAGGGAACAATGTCTTCCAGCTCCCCCAGGATGGCAAATTCGTCCAGCGCCGCCCGGACCAAGCGTTGTTTTGAAAACTCTTCTGATTGGGCCATACAAAGTAAAATATAGTTTTCCCCCCGGCTGGTCAAACACCAGGGGACTGGCGTTTATTTTTTTGTTTGTTTTTGGGCGCATTTTTGCGTGCCGGGCACGCAAAAACCGGGCATTCCGGGGCTCCGCGGGTCCCTTACCCGCTCCGGCCTCCTCGTCCCGCCTCCGGCGGGACTGCGGTGGCCCCGTCGGGCCCCCTCCAATCCCTTGCGCTGCCCAAAAATGGCATCCATGCCATTTTTGCGCTTTACGTTTTTGCAAAGCAAAAACGTATACATTTATCACAGCCGGCCCCGCGGCGCGCCCGCCCGCCTAAAGACGGGCTTGCATTTGGCCGGGATAAATACAGTTGCCCTGCGCCGACCGGGTGTTACATTTTTTCCTTAACGCCCCTTACCGGGACGCTTTTACTTCGCCCCATGCCGGCCAGGGCGGCCGCGGCAGGCAAGCGTAGCTTGTAAATTAAACCAAAGTGGCTTCGCGTAGCGCCATCGGATGCCCCAAAATTGAATGATGCGCCCCGGTTTTAGCTGAGCCCGCGACAAGCAAGCGCGGCTTGTTTATTTGATAATGCGGCATGGCTTAACGCCAGAAACCCTCCCAAAATTTATCAATGCGGTCCAGCTTTAGCTGGACCAGGGCGCGGAGCAGCCGAAGGCTGTGTATTAAATAATGCGGCCCCGCTCATGTAAGTCGCCCATTGCCGCTCATTCCCCCAGAAGATTGATACCCAGGATGGCGAGGGCGGCGAAGGTGCCGGGAAAAAAGATCATCCAGGGGGCGCTGAAGATCACGGTCTGTCCTTCCTGAAGGATGTTTCCCCAGCTTGGCAGGGGGGGCTTGATCCCGGCCCCCAGGTAACTGAGGGCCGCTTCCACCGTCATAGCCTGGGCGCAGGTAAAACTCATTTGGGCGGCCAGGGGGGAAAGGATGTTGGGAAGAATCTGGAAAAAGAGGATTCGGCCCCGCCCCGCCCCCTGAAGCCGGGCGGTGTCGATGTAGGGCTGGGAACGGATGACCAGGGCGGTGGAACGGACCAGCCGCGCCGTTACCGGGGTGGCGGCCAGGGCCAGAACGACGATCAGGCAGGCGGCGTTTCCCCCCAGGGCAGTCATCAGGGCAATGGCTAAAAGCAGATTGGGAACGGCCCGCAGGGCGTCGCAGAGGCCCATCAAAAAAAATTCCCGGACCCCCTCGGCGTAAAGGCCGATAAGGAGGGCCAGGAGGGCGGAAAGGGCGGCGGAGGAAAGCCCGATCCCCAGGGAGATTCGCCCCCCCGCGAGAACCCGGGCCAGGAGGTCCCGGCCCAGGGTATCCGTGCCAAACCAGTGTTCTGCCGACGGGGGCCGGAGCCGCCGGGTCATATCGATCTGGTAGGGGGAGGCCCTGACAAAGAGGGGACCGAAAAGGGAGAGGGAACTTATCACAAAGACGATAATAAGACCCGGGGAAAGACGGCGGAGTCCCCGCGGCCCTGTAGCACAGATTCTGAAATGCGGCGCCCAGGGGGGTAGCCGGAGACCTTGGGCTCCGGCGCAGGGGGGGCGGGCAGAAAACGCCCCCCGCCGGGACTGATGACCGGTATGAGCCCCCCCCTTAAATAAACATAAAAATTTTTTCACCGCCGTTCTCCTGGTTCCGGATTAAGCCGGGGATCCGAGAGGAAGATCAGAAAGTCGATGAGCAGGTTAAGCCCCTGGTTCAACAGGGCGCAGAGCAGCACCACCGCCTGAATCACGGGGAGGTCCCTCCTGGCGATAGACGAGGCGGTGAGGGCGCCGATTCCGGGAATTCCAAAAACCGATTCCACCACCGCCGCCCCGGAAAGGGCGCCGATAAAGCCCTGGCCAAGGACGCTTAAGACCGGGGCCAGGGTATTGGGAAGGGCATGGCGGAAGCTAAGGATGATCTCCCCGGCTCCCTTGGATTTGGCAAAACGTATGTAGTCCCGCTCCAGGGTTTCCGCCAGGCTTGAACGAATCACCCGCATGAGGAGGGCGGCGTACATCAGGGCCAGGGCGATCCCCGGCAGGCTTATGGACCGGAGGTGGGCAAGAAAGCCGGCGGCGGGGGGGACATAACCGGCGGCGGGGAACCAGCGCAGCCCCACGGCAAAAACAAGGATCAAAAAAAGCCCCAGGAGAAAGCCGGGAACCGAAACGCCCCCCAGGACGGCAAGGGAGCAGGCGAGGTCCGCGGGACTTCCCTTTCTCAAGGCCGCCGCGGTGCCCAGGGGAAAGGCGATAAGGATGCCGAGGATCAGGGAAAAGAGGGCCAGGGAAAAAGTGGGGGCCGCGCGGCCTGCGAGGAGGGCCGCCACGGGAAGGCCGTTCCCCGTGGAGAGTCCCAGGTCTCCCCGGAGGAAAGCGGCGATCCAGCGGAGGTAACGCCGGGCCAGGCCCAGGTCCAGGCCCATCCGCCGGCGCTGAAGAAGAATATCCTCCGGCGCGGCATCGGGTCCCAGCAGGGCGGCGGCGGAGTCCCCGGGGAGAAGGGCCCCCAGGCAGAAAACCGCCAGGGACACCAGAATAAGCACCGGAAAAACAGCAAGGAGGCGGCGGCCCAGGTATCTTCCCATGCGGAAACCCTATCTTATTCTCGCGTTCTGGTTCTCGCGTTCCAGAAGTACAGGCCGTTATAAGAGGTCAAGCCTTCCAGCTTTTCATTCCAGGCATGGGTCTGATAAAAGCGGCCCAGGCTGATAACGGGAAGATATTCCCATGAATACCCCTGGAGGATTTCCCAGTGATTCCTCGCCTCCTCCCGGCTTTGGGCGGAATTAAAATCCCGCAGATACCGGGCCAAGAGGGGATCCTCCGACCAGCCGGGAAAACCGGGGCTCAGGTACAGTTTAAGGGACGGCACGGGGACGGAAAAAAAACTGGAGGTGTAGATGTCGTAGCGGGAAGGATCGGTCCGGTACTGCAGCAGGGTAGGCCAGTCCACCACGCTCATCTCCGCCTTGATCCCCGCCTTTTCAAGCTGGGCCATAAGCACAAGCACCCCCCGGTCGGTGGTCCCCGGAACCGATGTAAGAATCCGCAGAGTCGAACCGGAGTAGGCGGTCTCTTTGAGCAGCTCCCGGGCCAGGGCGGGGTCCCCCCGGTTGTAGTGTTCTTCCCCGGCGGAGGAACTCCAGAATTCCTGGCTGTCCTCCATGTAAGAGGAACCCAATTCGTACTGTTCCCCAAAGACCGCGGCCATGATCTCCCCTGCGTTGATGGCGGCGTTCAAAGCCCGCCGGAAACGGGGATCGGCGCAGGGGCCCTGTTTTTTGTTGAATACCAGGGCCAAAGTTCCCGCCTGATAACTCAGGGACCTTAGACTCCGCTCTCCCCGGATCACGGGAATATCATCGTTGTCTACATTGTAATCCACGTCGAACTGGCCGGTCAAAAGCCCCGCCAGCCTGGTACTTGCCTGGGGGACAATGTGGTAGTAAAGCAAATCGATCCGGGGGTCCTTGCGGCCCGCCCAGCCGTCGGTTCCCCCTCCCGGCGGACCGTAGCCCCGGTACTGGGGAAATTTTTCCAGGAGAATGTACTGGCCGCTCTTCCACTCCACAAAACGGAAGGGGCCGGTGCCGGTGTAAACCCGCATAAAGCCCCGCTCGTCTTCCCCGGCGCAGGCGGCGGCGCTGGTAATGATCGCCGCCTGGGGGGCGGCGGCGATCATGTCGGGGAACGTAACCGCGGGGCCGGCAAAGCGAATCTGAACGGTATCGGGGGAAACAATCTCAAAGCGGGAATCCCCGGCCAGTTCCCTGGCGGGGGCATAGGATTCAATCCAGCGGTTCATGGAAGCCCTGACATCTTCGGCCTTCATCAGCGTACCGTCATGGAAAGGCACATCCCTCCTCAGCCGGAAACTCAGCAGCCTCCCGTCAGCGGAAATATCGAAACTCTCCGCCAGTTCCGGGACCACGGCGGAACGGCTGTTCAGGGTTACCAGCTTTTCCCAAATCTGGCCGGCCCCAATCTGCCGGGCGATAAGGGTGCTGTTCTTGTGCAGGTCCAGGGAAGGAGACTCCTGCATCACCGCCACATTGACAACCCGCAAAGCCCCTGCCCCGCTCCGTTCCTTCCCCCCCAGGGCAAAAACGGCGCCCCCCAGGCAAAGGGTAACGCAAAAAAAACCAAAGAACCCACAACGATGACCCATATAACCATGATACCCGGAAGGCCGGGGATAACCAAGGCATTAGATATTTTCAGTTTGTGACGCAGTTTGGGCGCATCCCCGCCTTTGCTTTCGCAACGGCGGGGACCGGGCTATCGCTGCAATTCCTCGACTTTACCTGCGGTAAAGTCTGCGGTATTTCCGCTCTATCCCTTGCGCGGAAGAAAGCATTGGTCCAGAACCGGCGCATGGATACCCATGACAAGCTGCCGGAGGGTAAATGCCGATGCCCTGGTTGTTGCGCGGGACCCGCTTTGAGTTTTAAGCCCTGGTTTGCTTTTTCCTATTCCTCCGGTATAGTAATACCCATGAACATCATGCTCCCCAAGGTTGACATCGCCTTCAAACTCCTGTTCGGCGACCAGCGCAGCAAAAACATCCTGGCCGATTTCTTAAAAGCCGTCCTGCCTAACCTGGCAGACGAGGAGTTTGAGGAACTAACCATCGTGGACCCGCATCTGAAACGGGAGTTTGCCCGGGACAAGCTGGAATTCC
>JAIRNB010000233.1 GCA_031258265.1 Treponema sp.
CCGGAGACTCTCTCGCTCCGGCGGGAACTGTTCATCTACCCGGACCGCTGTGTGGGCTGCGGGGCCTGTGTGGGCTTTGACCCGGAAAAGGCCGCCGCCGGTCTGCCGCCGGCCCGGGAAAAATTGAGCCTGGAAAGTACGGAACTTTGCTTTTCCGGGGCCCTGCAGGCGGCGGGGGAAGAAATGGATGTTTCCCAGGTAATGAAACAAATCGAACAGGACAGCGACTATTACCGGGACTCCGGGGGCGGGATCACCCTTTCCGGCGGAGAGGTGATGATGCAGACCCCCTTCGCCGCCGGGATTCTCCGTTCCTGTAAGGAAAAGCGGATTGCCACCGCCATCGAAACGAACCTGGCCTATGACTATTCCCTTCTGGAAGCCCTTTTGCCGGATCTGGATTTGGTGATGGCGGACATCAAACTACTGGATAATGGACGCCACCTCTTTTTTACCGGTGTCGGCAACGGGGATATTCTGACGAATGTAAAAAAACTTGCCCGCGCCGGTGTTCCGTATATCCTCCGGACCCCGGTAATACCGGGAGTCAACGACAAAACGGAGGAAATCCGGGCCATAGCGGACTTCATCGCCCGGGACACGGAATTCCTCCTGTACTACGAGCTTTTGAACTATAACCCCCTGGGCCTTTCCAAATACGAGGGCCTGGGGCTTTCTTATACCCACCGGGAAGCGCGGCCCCTGGACGGGGAAAAAATGGAAGAACTGGTCTATGCGGCCAGGGCGGCGGGAATTCCCGTGCGGGCCGGTTAAGGCCGGTTAAGCCGCCTGATTTTTACAGGAGCATATATGAGAGACCGGATCAATCAGCTTCCCCCGGATACGCCCATGGCTTACCGGGAACGCCTTGCCGTTCTGCGCCAACGGAAACTGGAAGACACCCAGGACAAGGCGGGGTATCTCCCCTTTGCCGACGGGGACGATTATGGCGCCCTCATGCCCCCGGCGGATTTTTCCTTTACCCCCTACGTGAACCATAAAAACGGCTCCTGGTACGGCTACGACGGGTGGAGCAAAAATTTTTATACCCTTATGAGTGAACACCCGGTATTTATCGATCCCTGCGACGCCTTTCCCAACCGCTGGATGAACTGCATGTCCTGGCTTAAAGGGACAAGGGAATTCAACCCCGATTATTCCTACGCGGATTTGGAGGAGGAACAGGAACTCTACGGCATTGTGCCGGGGATCGGATCGGACGCCCATTTCGGCGGCGATTACCGCATCGGCCTTGAGCTGGGCTGGGGGGGCCTCCTTTCCAAACTGGAACAGTACCGGGAACAAAACCCCGGAAACCGGGAATTTTATAAAGCGGAGGCGCTGACCATCCGGGGTATTCAGAAATGGATGGAACGGACCCTGGCCGCCATTGACGGGGCAATATCCAGGGAGGAACATCCGGCGCTCCGGGAGAACCTAAAGGCCATGGGGCAGAGTACCTCTTTTATCATCGAAAACCCGCCCCGGACCCTGCGGCAGGCCTGCGAATGGATATGCTGGTTTAACATGGCCAGCCGGGAGTACAACCGGGACGGGGCGGGGGGCCAGTTGGACGAACTGCTGCGGCCCTATTACGAAGCCGATCTCGCCGCGGGGCGCATAACTCCTGATGAGGCAAAGTATTATATCGCCTGCCTCCTCCTGAACGATCCCCACTACTACCAGGTAGGGGGCCTTAGCGCCGATGGCAAGGACATGGTAAGTGAATTTTCCTACCTGGTGCTGGAGGCGGCGGACTGGCTGGACTCTTCCTGCAACATCACCGTCCGGGTCCACGAAGGCATGGACATAGCATTTCTTAAAAAGGGAGTGGAGTACCTTTTCAAAAACAAGAACGGCTGGCCCCGTTTTTCCGGAGACAGCGCCCTAAGTGAAGGTTTTATGCGAAAAGGCTATCCCCGGGAACTGGCGGTACAGCGAATCGCCGTGGGCTGCCACTGGATGAGCCTTCCCGGCCTGGAATACACGCTGAACGACTGTGTTAAGGTCAACAACGCTAAAATATTCCGGGTGGCCCTTGACGAAATGATGTCCGGGGGGGCCGAAAAAAGTGTGGAGCGCCTGTGGGAATCCTATGCCAAACACGGGCGCCGGGCGGTGGAAGTAACCGCCAGGGGGATTCGTTTTCACCTCAAGTACCAGGTCTACAACGAACCGGAATTGATGTTGAATCTGATAAGCCATGGGCCGGTGGAAACAGGGCTGGATATGGCCGGCGGGGGCGCCCGGTACTACAATATGTGCATCGACGGCACCGGAATCGCCACCGTGGCCGATTCCTTCGCCGCCCTGGAACAGCGAATCGAAACCGAAGGCCGCCTTAGCTGGGAAGAGGTCTACGAAGCCCTGCAAAACAACTTCCAGGGGTCGCGGGGCGAGTATATCAGGCTTATGCTCTCAAACAGCAACCGTTACGGCGGCGGCGGAACCCCCGCGGAAGACTGGGCCCGGCGGATCTCCGCGGCCTTTACTCAGGATGTCAACAACATGGACGGCGGGGGAATAAAATTTATCCCCGGCTGGTTTAGCTGGTCCAACACCATCAAACTGGGAAAGGTGGTAGGCGCCACCCCCAATGGCCGCCGGGACGGGGAACCCATCAACCACGGGGCCAACCCCCACCCCGGTTTCCGCAAAGACGGCGCCCTTACCGCCATGAGCAACGCCATCTGCGCCATCCAGCCCGGTTTTGGAAATACCGCCCCCATTCAACTGGAACTGGACCCCCAAATGGCCTGTGACGACGAGGGGGTACAAAAAATGGTGGATTATATCCGTACTATCTGTAAAAAAGGTTCCACCCTGCTGAACATCAACATCATCAACGCCGGTGAAATTCTGGCGGCCCACAAAAACCCCCAGCTTTACCCCGATTTAGTAGTCCGGGTCACGGGATTCACCGCCTATTTTTGCCTCTTAACCCCGGAATTCCGCCAGTTGGTGGTGGACCGGATTCT
>JAIRNB010000159.1 GCA_031258265.1 Treponema sp.
CTGTTGACAGAGTTTCCTTTTCTTAGCATGTTTTTAGTTATGCACAGTTGCCCTTTGCATGCGAATAAATTTTTACCTGGGGAATATCGAAAGATTGCTGAAAAACTGTTTCCCCCGGGGGGATTTCCCCCGGGCAGGGGACCGAACAAGGCGGCTGCCAGGGCCTTTGCGGAAATTTTGGGAATAGGGGCCGATTACAAACGGCTGCTTTCGGTGAACAAGACCGGTGAGGAGATGCACCGCTTCCTCGCTCATTTTCAAAATAACCTGGAACTGCTCATTCAGAAAACCTGGATAGAGAAGGCCGATGAGGACCGTAAGGTAAAGCTGGAAACCCGGCTTTCCCCCCTTATCCGGGAGATCGGTGAGGGGAATTTTCAAAAGGCCCTCCACGATTTCGGCATCATCCTGGAAGAACTGGCCTACCTTTTTTTTGGGGCGCAGAGTACCAGGGATGATTTTATCGAGTACGCCCTGCGTATTGATATTCAAATGGGTCTTTTCTGGTGGTACGGCGGGCGCTTGGGATGCCTGGCCTCCAAAGAGGGGGAAGAAACGGCCGCCGGCAGTGATGGCCTTTGGGCAGTATTGCTGCTGGGGATCTGTTACCTTACCAATTTCTAAAGACAAACGCGGGAAGATCCCTGCCATACAAGAGAGTCGTTCAAAAACTTCAGTTTTTGAACGACAACCGCTTAAAAAGGAGTGAGGCCCATGGAAACCACGTCCCCCTTAGGGGAGAACGGCAAGTCCCCCGGCGGGGGGACTGACTTCATCAGCGAATTTATCCGGGAAGATTTGGCCGCCGGCCGCTTCAGTTATGTTCATACCCGTTTTCCCCCGGAACCCAATGGCTGGCTCCACATCGGCCACTGCAAGGCTTTTTATATTGATTTTACCATGGCCGAACGCTTCGGCGGTAAGTGTAATCTGCGCTTTGACGATACCAACCCGGAAAAAGAGGATGTTTCCTATGTCAATGCCATAAAACGGGACATCAAGTGGATGGGTTATGACTGGGAGGACCGGGAATACTACGCCTCGGATTACTATGAATACCTTTACGATCTGGCGCTAAAGATCATCAAGAAAGGCCGCGCCTATGTGGACGATCTTTCCGAAGACGAGATAAGCGAATACCGGGGTACTGCGGTGCAGGATAAGAACAACATCACTGTGACCCACCCGGGCCGGAACAGCCCCTGGCGGGACAGAAGCGTGGAAGAAAATTTGGACCTCTTCGCCCGGATGCGGGCCGGGGAATTCCCCGATGGCTCCAAAACCCTGCGGGCCAAGATTGATATGGCGAGTCCCAACCTTTTGGAAAGGGACCCCGTGATGTACCGAATCCGTCGGGAACATCACTACCGCGCGGGGAACTCCTGGTGCATCTATCCCATGTACGATTTTCAGCACCCCCTCTCCGACGCCAAAGAGGGGATTACCCATTCCCTCTGTTCCCAGGAATACGAAATACACCGGCCCCTTTACGACTGGTTTATCCGGGAGGCGGAGGTCTTCCCCAGCCGCCAGATTGAATTTGCCCGGCTCAACGTAACCCGCACGGTGATGAGCAAACGCTGGCTCCTCAGGCTGGTGCAGGAAAAGTACATTTCCGGCTGGGACGATCCCCGGCTTCCCACCATCGCGGGCCTGCGCCGGCGGGGTTACACCCCGGAGGCGATTCGCAGCTTTGTATCCCAGGTGGGGATCTCCAAAACGGACAGCATGGTGGACATCGCCTTTTTGGAATACTGCCTGCGGGAACATCTGAACAAAACAAGCCGCCGGGTAATGGCGGTGCTGCGGCCCCTCAAACTTATCATAGACAACTGGCCCGCGGGGACGGTGGAAGAAGTGGAGGCTGTAAATAACCCCGAAGTCGAAGACGCCGGGAAGCGGAAGGTCCCCTTCTCCGGGGAACTGTGGATCGAGCGGGAGGATTTTGAAGAGAATCCGCCCCCCAAATACTTCCGTCTCTTTCCGGGGAACAGTGTCCGTCTCCGTTATGGGTATATCGTTACCTGCTCCGGCTGCGATAAGGATCCGGCGGGGAACGTTACCGCGGTCCACTGTAACTACGATCCGGCAACCAGGGGGGGTAACGCCCCGGATAACAGGAAGGTTAAAAGCACCATCCACTGGGTCAGCGCCGCCCAGGCCCTGCCCTTAGAAGTACGGCTCTACGACTATCTTTTTGCCGTTGACCGCCCCATGGATCTAAAGGCCGGGGAGGATTTTGTGGACAAGCTCAACCCCGCTTCCCTGGAAATAATTTCCAACGCCTACGGCGAACCCTGCCTGGGGCAGGCGGCGCCGGAGGAACGGTTCCAATTTGAACGGCTGGGCTATTTTGTGAGGGATACCCCGGTGATCACCGAAGGGGTGGAAAATCAGGGGGACAAGGCCGGCCTGGTTTTCAACCGGACCGTAGGGCTTAGGGATACCTGGGCGAAGATAGCGCGGAAGCAGTGACCCATTTGAAGCTGTTTCAAAAGCCCGCGTTTCAAAATGCCCGCTAAAGCGGTTTTGGGGGGCAAAAACCTTTCTTTTTTCCCGGTCCCTGTAGTATACTTTTATGGTCTTGCGGAGGGCCGGCCGTTGGGCCCGGCGCGGGAAGCCGGGGCGGCAGAGAGTCCCGGCTTGGAGGAATGACCGATGAAAACCCGTCTCCCCTTAGTGGCGTTTGTTCTTATCCTTTTTTCCGGGCCGCCGGTTTTTGCCGCGGAGGAGTACCACCGGGAGTCTATCGTTATTGACTGGGAAAAAGATCAATTCGATATGTACCGTTATATCGATTCCTACCTAAGGGAATACGAATATTACTTTGTTGATTATACGGCCAAAGAAAATTCCGCCGGTTCTGTCTGGAAATCCCAGATCATTACCATTGCCTATATAAATCCCGATTACGTGGTTATCCATGAAGTTCATAATTACTTTATGATCAGCCACTACTTTTCCCATGAAAAAATAGTCCACCATGTAAGTCAGGAAGACTACTCCCCCAGCCCCTACCAAAAAGCCGGCGGGGATCTGCAGTACATCCGGCGTTTTAACGCCATGATCGCGAAGATCCGTCTTCTTTTAGCCGAAGAGGGGGGCAGGAAATATATCAGCGAAGAAAAACGACAGCAGGATATTTCCTACCTGGAAGGTTCCAGAAAATATATATACTAGGAATTATACGTAATTTGCCCTAAAATTTATTCTAAAATAGAGTTGTTAAAGAACTGAAGTTTTTGAACAACAATCGCTTAAAAAAAATATAAAAAGCGGCTTGAAATCTATATAGGGAAAAGTACCGGATAAACATCAGAAGTCCATCCTCCTGTTTTAAGACAGGGACGGCTATCATCATGAGCTTTCCAAAGTTTTTCTAACCTGCTAATATGAAAAAAAAATTGACATAGGGGAGTATTCCATGGAAAAAATTGCCAGTTTTCAGGTTGATCATCTTCGCCTAAAGCCGGGGGTCTATGTGTCCCGCAAGGATCGTGTTGGTTCCGAAGCGGTCACTACTTTTGATCTGCGTTTTAAGGAACCGAATAAGGAACCGGTCATCGACAACCCCGCCCTCCACACCATAGAACACCTGGGGGCTACTTTTCTCCGCTCCCATAAGGAATGGGCGTCCAAGACCGTGTACTTTGGACCCATGGGCTGCCGTACCGGTTTTTACGTTATCTTTTCCGGGGATCTAAATTCCCGGGACATCCTGCCGGTCCTCCGGGAGATGCTGGACTGGATCGATGCCTTCTCCGGTCCTATCCCCGGCGCCCATCCGGCGGAATGCGGCAACTGGTCCGAACAGAACTTGGACATGGCAAAGTGGGAATGCCGCCGCTGGGGAGCTGTTGTCCGCAATCCCGGCCCTGAAAACCTGGATTACCCCGCTTAGGTCGGCGCCGGATTCAATGTTTCGCCCGGCGAAGTGTAAGGGACGGGCCGGAGGAATTCCGTAAATCCGTGTCTTGCGGTTGGCTATCGCTGGCTGCTCCGCACCTGGCTTTGATCAAAGCCGTTGATAGCCTTGACCAGGGCCAGCCAGTAGTTGGCCTCGTTCTCCGATGTGTAAGGGCCAACCCGTACCCGGTACCAGATTTGACCGTTCACTTCCCGGTCGTCAATGATAGAAACCAAACCCTTGGAAGCGAGGATTTCTTTAGCGTCTTCCGCCCGGACCAGGGCGGAAAAGGCGCCGGTCTGAATCCAGTAGTCCTGCTGGGGCCGGGTCCTTGGCCGGGAGGGGTTTGCCGGGGTTCTGGCCGCCGGCGCTGCGGAAGGTTTTGCCGCGGCGGAAGCCGTGCCTGTGGTCCCTGTCCGGGGAACCGCCTGAGCGCCGGATGCCGCTGTGACGGATACCGGCGTACCGGCTGCCGGCGCGGGATTCACCGCGGGGGCGGCCCTGGCCCCTTGGCCGCTCTGGCCCGTCTTTGTCTGGGCGGGCTGGACGGGGGCCGGGGACCGGGGACTTGACGCCGGGACTCCCGGGGCGCTGGGTTTGGGTACATTGATCACCACCTGGGCGGAACCGCCCTCATCGCGTTCCACCACGGGGGTCCGGGCAGGGGGACTGCGGACAGGGTTTTCATCGTTAAAATAAAAATTATTCTCCTGGACCGCGGAAGCGGAAGCCGAAGTATCGGAGGCGTTATCCCCGTCAGCGGGAGAATTGGGAGAACCGGGGAGGGCGGGGGGCGGGACCTTGAGTCCCTGGAGATCCCCGGTGTTACGAACCATTTCCGCCGCGTCGGCGGAGGCGGGGAGACGGGGCGGCGTTCCGGAAGCGGGTTTTTCCACGGGAGCGGACCGGGCAATTACCGCCCCCCCGCCGCTGGGGGTAAATATTAAAATGGCGGCGCTTAGTACGATGACTAGAAATACTCCGACCGAAACCGCCACCAGCAGAAGTTTTCTCTTTTCCATCAAAGAATCCCCTCTATTGCCAAAATCTCTTCAATCCGGCGCTCCAAAGCGTTTGTTAAGGGCCGGGAAGCAAAAACCGGGCATCCCCAGTTATCTATAACGTGAATATCGGCAATTTTCCCAGGACTTTTATTCCTATAGCGGGAAAAAAAGCCCCGTTGACTCTTAAAGCGCCGGATTATCGCCGGCCAGGGAAGTTTGTCCCGTTTTTTCGCCCTCAGAAGCCGGATTGGAAGGGGGGCCCGGACCAGGATCACCGCATCCAAAAGTTCAAAGGCGCTGGACCGGTGAAGCAGGGCGGCGTTGATCACGCAGGGCCTATCCCCCTGGGCCTCCAGCCAGCGCAGGGTAAGGCGGTTTGCCTCGGGATGCACTATGGCCTCCAGATCGGCCATTTCCCCCGGTTTTCCAAAGACTTTAGCCCCCAGCCGGCGGCGATCCACCTCCCCGCCGGGCCCCAGAACATCAGCGCCAAAACGGGCCGTAATGGCCTCCTTTTTTCCGGCAATAGCCTCGTGCCCCAGCTTATCCACATCAAGAACCGGAAGGCCCCGCTTTTCCAAAAGACCGGCCACATAGTTCTTCCCAGCGCAGTAAGTTCCCGTAAGGCCAATGATTTTTTTACCCATCTTTGGTATACTTCCTATTATCTCATTATCGGAGGAACCATGTAATGTCAGAGAGGGTCTATTTTTCCAACATGGCCTTTAGCGCCTACGAGGCCGATCAAACCCTGCCCCGGAAATTTGCCCGCCAGCTTGAGGCTTCCGGCCTGGCGGAAAGGGTAAAAGACAAAAACATCGCCATCAAAATCCATGTGGGCGCGGAGATCGGCTATTCCACCATCCCCCCGGTGTTCATGCGGGTTCTGGCGGCCTTTATTAAAGACCACGGGGGCAAACCTTTTTTTACCGACCACTATATCGATTCCCGGCATCCTGAACACCGGGGCTACACTCAGGAAAGCCTGGGGGCGCCGGTCCTGGACGTGGCGGGAATCCTGGGCAAGTACCTGTACACCAAGGATGTGGATTTTAAGGGCTTTAAGCACGTGGATGTGGCGGGGCTTATCAATGATGCGGATTTTCTCATTGATTTTTCCCACGTCAAAGGCCACGGCTGCTGCGCCTACGGGGGGGCGGTAAAAAACATCGCCATGGGCTGTGTAAGCGACCGGACCCGCCGGGAACAGCACGGCCTGGAGGGGGGCCTAAGATGGGACGCCTCCGCGTGTACCCACTGCGAAGCCTGCATCGGCGCCTGCAACCACCAGGCCAACAGCTTCAACAGCAAGGGGGACTACGAGGTGAACTTTCATAACTGTACCCTCTGCCAGCACTGCCTTAAAGTCTGCCCCGCCGGGGCCATCACCCTTACCGGCGACAGCTACCTGGACTTCCAAAAGGGTCTGGCCCTCTGTACCAAAACCGTATTGGACACCTTTGAGCCGGAAAATATATTTTACATCAACCTGCTCATTTCCATCACCGCCATGTGCGACTGCTGGGGCATGACCACCCCCTCCCTGGTACCGGACATCGGCCTCATGTCAAGCTGGAACCTCGCCGCCATCGAGAAAGCCAGCCTGGACGAGATCAAATTTGAAAAACTCAACCCCGAAGGCGTCCCCGAGGGAATCGTCCTGGGAGACACGGGCCACCTGTTCCAGCGGCTTCACGGCAAGGACCCCTACGCCCAGATCAAGTTTCTCGATGAGTACGGCTTAGGCGGCGGGGACTACGAATTCGAGATGATCAAATAAATAGGGGGGAAGTCTCCCCCTCTCGTTTCGTAGTCCTCGTGTCAAACCCTGCGGGTTTGTCCCTGCGGTCTACTCCACTACCCCCCTCCGCGGGGGTTCCACCCCCGCAACGCCCCCGCCTATAGCCGCCATGCCATATAGCTTTTTGTGTTACATTAAAGGCGGTCTTTGGAGTTCTTACGGGCGGAGCGCGGCAAAGTGCCGGGCCGCCGTCCCGGGGAAATCCCCCAGGTCAGGACAAAGCCCAGCACAAACAGCAGCGCCCCGCATACATCAAGCCAAAGCGGATGGACTGCCAGCACCGTATATGTCCGCCGGTTCGGCAGGTACCGCAGCGGAAATGAAAAGAAATTAGCCAGAAGATTATTGTATCCGTGAAAGAATATACACAGCCATATCGTTTTGAATTCCATGTATATCCAGCCAAAAAACAAGCCCGATACCGTGGCAAGCAGCCCCTGCCAGGGGTTAAGGTGCATAAGAGCGAAAAGCAGGGAACTTACCCACAGGGCCGTTCTCCCCGGATAATTGCGCCCCAGCCGTTTTAAGATTATCCCCCTGAAAAACAACTCCTCGTTCAGCGCCGGAAAAAAACAAAGGGTGGCAAAAGCCTGAAAAGCATTTGCCCGGAGGGAAGCGCCAAAAAACCCCTCCGGCACGGGGAGTAGCATTACCAGAATATTACCCGCTTCCCGCCGTATTATTTCCAAGCCAAAAAACATTACAAGCAGCGAAAAAAAGAGCGCCGCCGGAACTTTCCGCCATTTCAGAATCCCGGCCATTTCCTCCCTGCCGGATTGCCACAGCATAACCAGAACAATCCCCAGAAATACCAGGTCATACAGTATGCCAAAGTCCACCCGAAAAACATACGAGGGCAGCGCCGATAAAAACCGGACTCCTATGAGGAAAAGGCAGAGGAGTACGGCGTCCTTTACCCTAAAACTATCCCGCTTCCATAGGTCAAGATCAATTGCGGCCAGTACCCCTGTCAATTTCTTCATACGGAAAATTTAGTGATTTAGGTCCCGGTATGGGAAGGGGTCCGCTTCCGTCCCCCGCCGCTTCAGGAAGCGCCGGAAACAGATTTGGTAACCGGCGCCTTTGCGTTGCCTTGGCCGCCCCGGCGGATGATAAAATAGACTACCGCGGCAAGGATAGGGAAGATGGTGTAGCCGCCGTAGAGCAGGGGATAACCGAAGTATTCCACGATATAGCCCCCCAGGATGTTTCCCAGGAAGGTGGGCAGGGCGGTACCCAGGGAAATATAGACGGTCATGCCCGTGGCCCTGTGTTCCGGGGGAATATTGGTAGTGATAAAGTTTACCGCCGCCGGGTGAAAGAGGCCGTAACAGAGGGAATGGAGAAGCTGGCCGGCGATGATGGCCGGGGGGTAGGGGAGGAAGGCGTAAATGAGGAGCCGCAGGATCAGGGCGAAGCCGGTAAAAAAAATTACCCGCAGGGGGCCTTTGAAACGCCGGATGATCGATTTGGAAAAAAAGATGAGCGGGGTTTCCGCCGCCGATGCTATTGCCCACACTAATCCTACCGCGTCCCAATGGACGTGTTCCGTGACGTAGAGGGAAAGGAACGAGAGGATGGGCGACATGCCGATCCGGCTGAGGGCGATCATGAGGAGGCCCAGGATAAAACGGGGATTCTTAAGCCAGCGGCCGGAATCGGCGCCGGGGCTGCCGCCCGCGCTCTGGGGGGCCCGGAGGCTGAGGCGGGCGGGGAGGATGAGTACGAATACTGTGGCCGCCAGCGACATGATGCTGATCCAGATACCGATGTTGAGGGAATTGTTCCGGGGCAGGAAGGGGAACCATTGGAAAAAGAGGACCGCACAGATGAAGGCGATGGAACTGAAGGAACGGAGTTTTCCGTAGTTGCCGTCTTTCCCCACTACCAGGGTGGTCATGGCTTCTGTGAGGGGGATGCTGGACTTGGTACCGATGGACAGGACGCAGAGCAGGAGGGCGCTTGCCAGGGGCGTGGTGGTATAGGCCAGGGGGATTCCCGGCAGCAACATGAGGATCACGCAGATGAGGAGGCCCGGCTTGTAGCAGCCCCAGCGGTCTACCAGGCGGCCTAGCACAAAGGGCCCGGCGATTCCCGCCGCTTCAAAAACGCCCAGGAGCAGGCCCACGGTGGAGGGACTGTAGCCCAGGCCCCGTACCAGGATGGAGATATAAGGGGAGACGATCCCGATGGCCATGTAGGTGGACATGAAGGCGGCAAGAATATACAAACGGGACCTTGAGGGCATGGAGGAGCCTATTGCGAATAAGTAAAAATGGCAAGATCACCCGGGGGGC
>JAIRNB010000296.1 GCA_031258265.1 Treponema sp.
CTTCATAAGCCAGGCCATGTTCCGCCCGGTGATCCGCATGATCTGGAGCCCCTCGCGGTCTTCCTCCAGTTCCCGGGGATTGTTGCCGTGGATCACCTCCCAGTAGACAGAGGGGACGATCAAGGCCTGGGCCAGGTTCAGGTAGTTGTTAAGTTCATGAAAGGTGGAAATGCCCCCGGAACGCCGCAGCGAGACCACCACGGCGGCGGCCTTGTAACGCATCTTTGCGCCGGGGAAAAAGAGACGGTCCAGGAAAGCCTTGTAGGCCCCCGCCACACCGCCATAGTAGACCGGGGAGCCAAGGATCAGCCCGTCCGCGGCGTTAAGCTTCTCCCGGCAAGGGTTTACCGGATCATCATCGAAGACGCACTTGAAGGGGGCCTTCCGGCAGAAGCCGCAGTCGATACATCCGTGGATAAGCTCCGAGCCGACATGGACAATCTCAGTCCCAATCCCCTCTTTCTCCAGCTCCTCCTTCATGGCCGCTAATCCGTGGTACACAACCCCCTCCCGGTGGGGGCTTCCGTTAAAGGCGACGACATTCATGATTTACCTCCATTCGCCGCCATAGTAACCCGGATCTTTAATCAGTAAAAGTTCCGCCCCCATCTGCCGCAGCGGTAACGGCGTCTAATCCGCACGGGACGGTACCAGGGCCAGAAAACCGGCTTCCGGGAGACAAGCAACATTACAATCACAATAAGAATGATGATCAAAAGGAGGAGGCCCAGGATAGGAATAAGGAAGGGCAGGCAGCAGGGCTTTTCCGGGCAGGGGGAGGGAACAGGGATGTACTGAATCTCGGTACGAATCTCCGGCACGGGAACGGGAACAGGGGCCGGAGGCTCCGGTTCCTTCTCCTGCGGCACGGGGGCGGGAGCCGGAACGGGCCGGGAAACAGGAACAACTGCGGGGACAGGAACAACTGCGGATACCGGAACCGGAGCAGGAATAGGATCAGGGGCGGGAACAGCCGCGGCTACCGGGACCGGAGCGGGTATGGGAACAGGAACCGGATCGGAAACGGGAACAGGAGCGGGAACAGGATCAGGATCAGGAACCGGATCGGAAATGGGAACAGGAGCGGGAACCGGATCGGAAACGGGAACAGGATCAGGAACCGGATCGGAGACCGGGGCAGAAACCCTGGGCCGGGACGGCAGTATTTCCAGTTCCACCAGGGTAAGGCCGTTCCTTGGCATTTCCAGGGCGTTTCCCAACTCCCGGGAAATATCGGCGATTCGGTCGGCGCTGATGGGGATTCTGGCGTTGACCACCGCTTCTTCAAAGCGGTTGTTCTGTAAATTAGTTACTTTTACCCTGGTATTAAAGGACAGGCTGGAATGGCTTATGGTAAAACCCTCTTTGCCAGGGTTATACGAGGCGTTCCCCGTTTGGGTTTGGCTAAAAACGAAAACCGGAAAAACCAGAAAAAAAACCAGAACCGGGCCCAAGCGTTTCATATAACCCCCTATGCCGGAAAACCGCAGAGCGGTCTTCATTTTTTTAAGCGGTTGTTGTTCAAAAACTGAAGTTTTTGAACAACTCTATTTTTTGTTTTTGTTCCTGTCCAGGAATCCGAATTCGTATCCCAGGTACAGGGAAAGGATATCCCGGCTGTACTTGGTACCCTGGCCGTCTTTAATTTCCACATTGCCGAAACCCCGGGAGTAGCGGAGCCCCGCCAGCATAAAGCCTGACCCGTATTTCCGGGCCCCTTCGATACCCAGGGTAGCGCCCAGGGGCATGGAGAAGGACCAGGAATAGGAGGTATCGCCATTCCAGGTATAATGGGCCTTCCCCAGGGGAAGGGCGGCATAGATTCCCGCCATGGGGGAAATCCTAAAGAGGCCGGGCCGGAAATTCAGCTTAAGGACCAGGGGAAACATGAAGGAATAGGTGCTGAACTTCTTATGGGCCATGACATAGATGTTATTCCCCGCGTAATTAAGGCCCCGGTACACCAGGTTGTCCTGGGAAAAGAGGGCTTCCAGTTGGATAGAAAGAAGGGAATTGAGCCGCAGGGAAGTCCAAATTCCCCCTTCGTAGCTTACGGCAAAGGCGCCGGGACTTACCTCGGCGGGATCGGTATACCAGCGCTGGGAAGGACCAGCCTTAAAACCTACAGCAAGAAGGGGATCGCTCTGGACCGGGGGCAGGACAACTTCTATAACTTCTTCGTGGATATGGGAAAAGAGCCATTCCACCAGGCCCGGCAGACTGAGCATGGCCTCGTCCATGTTGCTGTATACCAGATCATCGGTGTAGATCATGGTGGGACCGTTCATGTCCCAGAGCCATAACTGGAGATAATACTCCCCGGCCCGGATGCCCATGTAGAGCCCGCCGCTTAGGGCATAGCGGGCGTCGGGGATCAGGTCCGGCCGGGGGGGCATGTCGGTGGGAATCTCCAGGCCGGCGATCTGGAAAAGGGAATTTTCCACCGCCCAGGGGTAATACTTCCCCAGGGCCCCGGTGGAATCAACGATTCCCCGGCGGAAACGGCTGGCCATTTCCGTAAATTCCCCCGCCAGGGGCAGAACCGCCACGGAGGCCTTAAGCGGCTGCTCCTGGGCGGAGAGGGGGAAGACCAGGCCGCTTATCAGGGCCACAAGGGCAAGGCGCCGCTTAAAGGAGAGTTTATTCACGGGAACCTCCTTTTTTCGTAAAGAAGGCCCACTCGTAACCCAGGCAGAGGGAGATCATGCTGCGGCGGTAAGATTCCATATCGCCGTTCCGGGGTTTTGGTTCGGCAAAATCTATGGCATAGCGGAGGTCCGCAAAGATCATGCCGGGCCCCAGCTTAAGGGCCGTTGTAAGACCCCCCAGGAAACCCAGGGGCGGGGAAATTTCGTAGGAAAACCTTTCCGTTGTCTGGTTTGATGGAATAGAAGTTTTCTTTTCCATTTTTCCCAGGGGAACCATGGCGTAAACGCCGGCGAAGGGGGAAAGCCTAAAGTTGCCGGGATAAAAATTCCACTTGACCGTCAAGGGGAAGGACAGGGAAAGGGAACTAAAATCCTTGGTATAACGGCTTATCTGCTGGACGTTTTGCCCCTGGTAGTCCCAACTGGAAGCCCGGTCCCAGGTAAAAACCGCTTCCCCCTGGAGGCTCAAGCGGGAAAAGATTTGCAGGGTGGCAAAGACGGCGGCGTCTACGGAAAAGCCCTGGGCGCCCCCCCCGGTATAGGGGGTATCCCCGGAGGGGGTATAGAAGCGGAGGGAAGGACCCACCCGGGCCCCCAGGTAAAGCCAGTGGCTGTGGTACCGGGCCATTTCCTCCGGCTCCTCCGTTTCAAGCTCCTCCGCGCCAAAACGCCCGGTATTCACCCATTCTTCCGTCCGGGTTTCGGTCTGCCCTTCCTCCGCCTGGGCAGCGACAAAAAGGGGAAACAAACAGAGCAGCAGAAACGCCGCGAAAAATCCTTTCATGGGCCCACTCCTTTTTTAGCCGATCCCGCTTATTTGCGCTGCATTTTCCCATTCACACCGTCACGGACGATCTCATAAGAGGACAGACTCCGGGTTCCACTGCCCACAAAGGTCCCCAGGGGGAAGCGGGCAATATCGGCAGAATTATTGGTCTTAATAAGAGTCTTCCCCAGCCAGTCCGGTTCCAGGTCCATAGTTTTGAACAGGCCGTCGGTAAGGTGGCCCTCCAGATCGATGGTGGCCACAGGATCGCTGCCGTTTAAACCCAAAATATTGATATAGTTCCTGGTTTGATGCCTGCCGGAGTCGCTGTCGTCATAGGCCAGGACAATGCCGTTTGCCCGGGCGTTTTGGGCAATATTAAAAGAATCCGGTTCCTGACTGAACTTAGGGTTATCGTTGTTATTCCAGATATAGATCTTGTCGGCCCTGGCGTTACCCATCATTTCCGTATAACCCCGGCTGCAGATGGCCTTGGAACTCCCCACCCCGTCGTTGTTAAGGATGCTGGAATTGCCGGAGGCGTTAAACCGGGCGTTGTGCCAGACAAAGACCCCCCCGCCCTGGCGTTTAGAGTAGTTGCCGGAAATATTCCCGCCGTCCATATCAAAAGCGCCCTGGGCCACATAGACCCCGCCCCCACCGTGGGGGGAGGCGGCGCCGTAGGAATTGTTCTGGGAAATGCTGCCCCCGAACATGTTAAGGCCGAATTCCTCGGCGTCCCTATATCCGCTATTATTATTGGGATTGGCGGCGGCTATCAAAACCCCGCCGCCGGAACCCCCCTGGGCGGTGTTGTTTGCCACCGTGGCGTTGTAGAGAGTGGCGGTGATCCTACCCCCCACATAGAGGCCCCCGCCCCCCTGGGTAGTGACGGGATTCGCTATGGAACCCACTTTGGTCCCTGTGGCGGTGTTCCCGCTGATAGAACCCCCGATAAAATAAAATTCACCATCATTGCTGCCGCTGTCCGGGCCGTGGACATACACCCCGCCGCCAGAGGCAGCCTTATTACCGGTAATCGAACCGCCGGAGAATTTTACCTTGCAGTCCCCGTCTATATAAACGCCGCCGCCATTCCCGGTGGTGTCGCCCCCGGTAACGGCGATGTTCTCGAAGGTGATATTAGCGCCGCCGGTGACGGAGAGGACCCGCTTACCGGAGGTTCCCCGGAGTACCGCGTTATTTATGCCGCTGACGGTTATTGTTTTGCCGTTGGTTCCGATCAGGTTAAAGACGCTGGCGGAATCCCCCCCGCTGGACTGAAAACCGCTCGATACACCGGCATTTTCATAGGCCCCCTTCTCCGTATTGGCGTTCAACTCCCCGCTGACAAATATTTTATTTATGCTGTTGGACCGGGAAGCCGCGTGTACCGCCTTGGCCAGGGTTTTGAAGGCCCGGGATTCTGATTCCCCGTTGTAATAATCGGGCCAGTC